>NZ_JBVMAE010000006.1:0-238071 GCF_055597485.1 Crenobacter sp. CS_VA4 | reverse complement strand
GCCCAGCTCATATCGTCGAGTGACACGCTGGGAGCATGAAGCCGTGCTGGAGGAGATGCAAAAGCGTCTGGACACCCGCCCTGGCATGATGAAGCTACGGCGGCAAACGGTGGAGCACCCGTTTGGCACTCTGAAAGACTGGATGGGGGCTACCCATTTCCTGACGCGAACCTTGGAGCGCGTCAGCACCGAGATGAGCTTGCATGTACTCGCCTACAACATGAAGCGAGTCATGAAGATCATCGGATTTGCAGAGCTAATGGAGGCAATAATGGCCTGAAAGGGTCTTTTTGCCCGTCAAAATAGCCTAGTTTGGGTAGAAGCGGATGTTGATCTCACGAAAGAGGCTGGTGCAACCATCTTGGTGGCATCAACTCACCGCGTTTCCACACGGCCTCGCCGAGGAGCGGCCACTTTGGAGGACTGTGATGCCGCCTGCAAGCGAGTGGCGGAAGCGTTCACGGACGCTAAACACACTTCTGGCCAAGACCTGTCCTAGAGGGTGTAACTGGACAGGTACCACCGGCACTGCTGGCTAGATTCGCCGGAATCTGTACTTTGCTGCGCTGAAGTGCAGGGTACGCAGCGGCTTTACTGATCCGTACGGTCAGTCTGCGTTTCGGCGCCGTGATGAGAGCTGCGGGATCAAATCTAGGTAGGAAATCGCATCGTATACGCGGCGGCCACCGTTGTAGTGATGGTCCGGTGGCCTGGGGCCGGGCCAGTTGTGTGGAATGCCGATGCTCAGAAGGAAGGCATGGACCTCCTCGGGAGGAACGGACAACTGCGCGCAGTCCCATTGGCAGTATTCGACGATGTCCTGAATTCGTTCGTAGCTTTGTTTGTTCATCCCCACAATATGAGCAATGGTCGGCACCTCTTCCAGTGCACGCAGCTCTTGGATGGCCCACAAAATGCTCCGGGCCCGGAAGTGCCAGCAGGACTCGCGCAGCGATTCGGCCATGCTGAAGGTCAAGGGATAGCGCTCCCGATTCACGGCCGACGTGATCATGTGCTTGGGCAGGGCGGCGAGCAGGCGCCCGAGCGTCAGCCGTTTCGGTTTGCCAACGTCGCGAACGTAGTAGTCCTTGGCGAGCCCTTCGACAAGTGCAGCGAACCGGGTGTCTTCCTCTTCATCGCGGGAAGCAATATTGATCGTGGCTCGCGGTGAGGAAGGCTCATCGTTCTGCAGTACATGCGTTCGTAGCCATGGGCGATCGTAGTCGTAAAGCCAGTCCATGGCGCGTTTGGCCTGCTTCCACAATGCGTGCACTGTGATATCGGGTTGCCTCCGCTTGATCTTCAGTAGCGTGGTGCGGTGCTGTTCGCGCTCCTGCACCAACTCCTCAAACGCCTCCTGATAGTTATTTCGCATCTTGCGCGGGGAGCCCCGGGCGGTACCATGGCTGGGGTGTTGCTTCAAATGCCGGACCAGTTGATCCACGCTGCCGAATAGAAAGAGGCCCAGCAGAATGTGCCGGGTGATCGGGGTGTCGAGTGCAGATTGGAAGGAGGTCAGGCGCAGCCATTTTGTCGCTCGCTTCGACGCATAGGCTGGGTCGATCTGGCAAAGCAGCGCTTCTCCGAAATACTCACGTACAGCGGTTTCAAGCCGGTCTGTCGCAGCATCGCTGCCGTACTTAAAGCCCAAAGTGATGGCTTGTTTCCGATAAGTTTCGAAGAGGCGCTGTGCCGGGACCGGGGGGAGCTCCGCCGCCAGCAGGTCGTGGCAAAAAAGAGCGTGCTGCAGGGCCTCTCGGTCCGGATTGGTGAAGTTCAGGTCCGGAACGGATGACGGTTGCCAACCGCATCGGCATGGCTGCCAGGGCAGCTTGAAGAGCGCGCTGTTGAACAGGAAGGGGCGTTGGCAGCTGGGACAGCTATTGATCAAGCGGGTGTTGTGGCGCCAGCAAATGGTGACGCCGGGGATTTGGTGCGAACGGTGCCAGTAGGGCATGCCGAAAGCCTGTTCGTCTTCGGGCACGCAATGCAGACAAAGCTGCGCATCGCCGTGCATGCCGACGACCCGGCGGGGGATGTGGCTGACGACCTCGGATGGATCACCTTTGATGCGAGTAGGCAGCTGGGGTGCCAGATAGGGCAAGAACAACGGTAACAGGGTGTGCTCGAGGACGAGCTGCTTCAATACCGAACGGGGTTCGCCTGGAAGTCGGCTAGCGAGCGTCTCAATGTGAGGAGGGACGATCTGGTTGAGAGGGAAGGGCGGACGCTGGAACAGCTCCAGAAAGGTGGTCCGGTGGCTGCGGTTGCCGATGAGCAGATGATAGCGGGAGATGAGGGAGTGCAACGTCTCATCCGGCAGTGAAGATGGGAAGAGGGCGAGCTCGTAACCCATGGGATGCCCCGCGGAGCTTCATTTGTGTCAAATTCTATTGTTGCAAGTTTAGACCGTGTAAGTAGATTTACGAGGTTTGTGTCAAGTTCACTCAACAAATGCCATAAGTTGGACTTGATGTAAGTCTCTAATTTTATTAGATGTGTTGTGTCAAATTATATTGTTTTTGAACAATTGTTCTTAAAGAATAAAGTCGGTCATGGGGGGCGCTTGTCATAGAGGTCCTCGCTGCTTAGTGACCGCATGTATGCCCGAGGTCTGCCTTGTGCATATGACCGTAGAAGGGGCCCTTGATGGGCCTCTTTGTTTTGGGTGGGGAGTCTTGAGGATGATGGCCATCGGCGGGAAACGACCGAGGCTGTGTGAAAACACTCCGGTCGCCTAAAGTGACGCAACGCGTTCCATGAAGATGGCCAAATGAAGCGATACATCGAAGGCGAGGACCGGAGCCAGGTCTGTTACCCGAGGGCCTTGACGACCGCATTGAGCCGCCAATCCGGTTCGTGCCGTCGAGGCTTTTGTCGAGTAACTCGATCTGCGCCAGATGGGATTCGAACGAGTCGATCCGCGGAGGACAGGCCGTCCGCCGCGCCACCACTCAGTGCTACTGAAGATCTACTGCTAGACTACCTCAATCGCATACAGTCCAGTCGTCGCCTGGGGGGCGAAACCCACTGAAACGTCGGGCTCAGGGTAGTCGCGTCTTTCTGAGTAGTAGATCGCTAATCCGCCTTAACCCGCCCCAGCAATCCCCCCGCCTCGATCACCGCCTGGGTCCGGCTATGCACCCCCAACTTGCGCAGGATAGCCGATACATGCGCCTTCACCGTGCTCTCGGCAATCGCCAATTCGATCGCCACCACCTTGTTCGATTTACCGTTGGTGATGTATTCCAGCACGCACCGTTCCTGGCGGGTGAGCATGGCCAAGCGCTCGAGCATGTCCTGGTCTTGAGCGGATAAAGGCAATGCGGTCGGACTGGCTGTGTCGCGCCCGGCCAGCTGCGCCGGGTTGTAGATTTCGCCGGCCAGCATGGCGGCCACCGCCGCCGCCATCTCCTCGCGCGCGGCGGATTTGGGGATGAAGCCGCATGCGCCCAGCTCCAGCACCGCGCGCACGATCTCCGGCCGCTCGTCGGCCGACACCACCGCCAGCGGCACGAGCGGCGCCAATTGGCGCAGTGCCGCCACCCCGGCCAGCCCTTGCATGCCCGGCATGTTCAAATCCAGCAGCGCCAGCTCCAGCGTATCGTCCTGGATGGCGCGGCGCGCTTCGTCGAAACAAGTGCACTCGAGCATGCGCGCGCCCGGCCCGAACACATCGCTCACCACCTGTTTTAACGCTTCGCGAAACAGCGGGTGATCATCCGCGATCAGTACGCTCAATTCCACTGCGGTCCCCCCTCAAATCAACGACTTGCCGAGCATGATATGCTGATCCGACATCACTGCGGCTAAGGGTTTATCCGGCCACCCCCACCGAGTATGAAGTACGCGCATAATCATCTGCACAACATGGCTCCGCAAGAGCAGCCAGAACACAGGAGGAGAGATGGAGCAAGCAAGTGTGCGGGTGGGCGGTACCGCGCTCACCGACCCGGAGGCCGCGGCGCAGGCCTTGTTCGAGCAGCTTAATCAGCCGGACCTGTCGCTGGTGCTGCTATTCGTATCGCCGTATTACGATTTGGACGCCATCGCGCCGTTGTTGGAGCGCCGCTTTGGTGGGGCGCTGGTGATCGGCTGCACCACCGCCGGCGAGATCGGCCCGGCCGGCTACCAGAGCGGCACCATCTCCGGCGTCAGCTTCGCCGAGCCGGGCTTCTACGCCGTGGCGCAGCAGATCGACGACCTGCGCGGCTTCGAGCTGTCGGAGGCGTTCGAGGTCGTGATGAGCGCGCGCCACGAACTGGGGCGCAAGCTCGGCCAGCCGGTGGAGCGCAACGCGTTCGCGTTGCTGCTGATCGATGGGCTGTCGGCCAGCGAGGAGCTGGTGGCCAGCCGGCTGTCGTCGGCGCTCGGCAACATCCCGCTCGCCGGCGGCTCGGCCGGTGACAATATGCGCTTCGAGCGCACCGCGATCCTGCTCGACGGCCGCTTCCACAGCGGCATCGCGGCGCTGGTGCTGGTGGCGACGCGCCACCCGTTCGAGGTATTCAAGTCCGAGCATGCGGCGCGCAGCGGCGAACGGATGGTGATTACCGAGGCCGACGCCGACGCGCGCATGGTGGTCGAAATCAACGCCGAACCGGCCGCCGCCGAATACAGCCGCCTGTTCGGGCTGAACCCGGAGCAGCTGTCGCCGGCGCACTTCGCCGCGCACCCGCTGGTGCTGCAGGTGGGCAGCGTGCCGTACGTGCGCTCGATCCAGCGCGTCAATTCGGACCTGAGCCTGTCGTTTTTCTGCGCGGTGGACGAGGGCGTGGTGCTGTCCGGCACCGAGGCGATGGACGTGGTGGACAGCCTGGGCCACACCTTTCACAACTTGAGCCGGCGCCTCGGGCCGCTGCAACTGGTGCTCGGCTGCGACTGCATCCTGCGCAGCCTGCTGATCGACAGCCAGGACACCCAGGCGCGCATGTCGGCGCTATTGGCCAAGTACAAGGTGGTCGGCTTCAACACCTACGGCGAGCAGTTCAACGCGATGCACGTCAACCAGACCTTCACCGGCATCGCCATCGGCTACCGCGCGCCATGAGCAATCCCGACACCCCGTCCATCGAACAGCGCCTGGAGGCGCTGGAGCGCGACAACACCAAGCTGCGCAAGATCAACCAGGCGCTGATCCACCGCGTCGAGCACGGCATGGCCGACAACGGCAACTCGTTCACCTTCTTCCAGATCTCGGCCGAGCTGGAGCAACGCATCCAGGAGCGCACCCAGGCGCTGGAAAAAGCGATGGGCGACTTGAAGGCGTTCAACATCGCACTCGAGCAGGCGCGCCAGGAGGCGGAGTGGGCCAACCGACGCTTGCAGACGGCGATCCTGGTCGCCGAGGAGGCGCAGCGCAGCAAGACCCGCTTCTTCGCCGCTGCCGGCCACGACCTGTTGCAGCCGCTGAACGCGGCGCGCCTGTTCATGGCCACGTTGGCCGAACGGCCGCTGGACGGCGATGCGCCCAAACTGCTCAAGCACGCCTGCGCGTCGCTGGAAGCGGCGGACGATTTGATCAACACGCTGCTCGAGCTGTCGCGCATCGACGCCGGCGCGCAGCAGGTGGAGGCCAGTCATTTCCCGCTGGACAGCTTGATCAGTCAGATCGCCACCGAATTCGCGCAGCTGGCCGCGGCCAAGTGCCTGACCCTGCGCAGCCGCGCTCTGCCGGTAGTGGTGCACAGCGATTGGGTGCTGCTCGGGCGCATCCTGCGCAATTTCTTGAGTAATGCGCTGCGCTATAGCCAACGCGGCGGCTTGCTGCTCGGCGCGCGTCGGGTGGCCGACGGGGTGTTGGTCGGAGTGTGGGACCAGGGCAGCGGCATCCCGGCCGACAAGTTGCCGACGGTGTTTCAGGAGTTCCAGCGCCTGCCCGAGCACCGCGCGATGGACGGCAAGGGCATGGGGCTGGGCCTGGCCATCGTCGAACGTTTGGCGCAGCTGTTGCAGCACCGGCTGCTGGTCAAGTCGGTGACGGGGCGCGGTTCATTGTTTGGCGTCGTGGTGCCGTACGGCGAGGCAACAGAAGTGGAGCGCTTGCCGCGCCAGCAGCAAGTGCAGCCGGCTGTCGCTTATCAACCGGCCGGGCTGAACGTGCTGCTGATCGACAACGACGCGGCGATCTTGCAGGGCATGCAGCTGTTGCTGGCCGGCTGGGGCTGCGTGACGGTGGCGGTGAGCAATCGGGAGCAAGCGCTGGCGGCGCTGGCCGAGCGCGAGCCGGACATCATTCTGGCCGACTACCAGCTGGATCACGGCGAGACCGGCGTAGAGGTGATCGCTGTCTTGTGCGCGCAGGCAGGGCGGGCGATTCCGGCGGCGCTCGTTACCGCCGACCGCGGTCCGGAAGTAGCGGCACAGGCAGCACAGGGTGGCTGGGAGCTGTTGACCAAGCCGGTGCGCCCGGCACGGCTGCGGGCCTTGATGGGGCATTTGGCGAAGGGGGTCTAGCCGTCTTTACCTACGACCAAAGTAGCATGGCGCCACCCCCGCACAATTCGCACACTGACATGGCAGTCACAACCCCGAACCTAACCCGGAGGCAATGCCATGTTGCAGCAGTCGCTCGACGCTATCGCCAAGAAAATCCCGCTCAAGTCCCGCTACGACAACTTCATCGGTGGCCGCTGGGTGGCCCCGGTCAAGGGCCAGTATTTCACCAATCTCAGTCCGATCAACGGCAAGCCGTTGTGTGATGTGGCGCGCTCCAGCGCCGAGGACATCGAGCTGGCGCTGGACGCCGCGCACGCCGTCGCCGACCGTTGGGGCCGTACCGCTCCCGCGGTGCGCGCCAACATTCTGCTGAAAATCGCCGACCGCATCGAGGAATACCTGCCGTTCCTGGCGCTGGTGGAAACCGCCGACAACGGAAAGCCGATCCGCGAAACCAACGCCGCCGACTTGCCGCTGGCGGTCGATCATTTCCGCTACTTCGCCGGCTGCCTGCGCAGCCAGGAAGGCTCGCTGTCCGAGCTGGACGACGACACCGTCGCCTACCACTTCCACGAGCCGCTGGGCGTGGTCGGCCAGATCATCCCGTGGAATTTCCCGCTGCTGATGGCGACTTGGAAGCTGGCCCCGGCACTGGCGGCCGGCAACTGCGTGGTGCTGAAACCGGCCGAGCAGACGCCGATGGCGGTGATGGTGCTGATGGAGTTGATCGCCGATCTGATTCCGGAAGGCGTGCTGAACGTGGTCAACGGCTTTGGCGTGGAAGCCGGCAAGCCGCTCGCCACCAACCCGCGCATCGCCAAGGTGGCGTTTACCGGTGAAACCAGCACCGGCCGCCTGATCATGCAGTACGCGGCCGAGAACATCATTCCGGTGACGCTGGAACTGGGTGGCAAGTCACCCAACATCTTCTTTGAAGACGTAATGCGCGAGGACGATGCCTACTTCGACAAGGCGCTGGAAGGCTTCGCTATGTTCGCGCTCAATCAGGGCGAAGTGTGCACCTGCCCGTCGCGCGTGCTGGTGCAGGAGTCGATCTACGAACGCTTCATGGAGCGCGCGGTAAAACGGGTGCAGGCGATCCGCCAGGGCAGTCCGCTCGATCCGTCCACCATGATCGGCGCGCAGGCGTCCCAGGAGCAGTTGGACAAGATCCTGTCCTACATCGACGTCGGCCGCCAGGAAGGCGCGCAGGTGCTGACCGGCGGCGGCCAGGCCAAGATCGCCGGGCTGGAAGAGGGCTACTATGTGCAGCCGACCATCCTGGCCGGCCACAACAAGATGCGCGTGTTCCAGGAGGAAATATTCGGCCCGGTGGTGGCGGTCACCACCTTCAAGAACAAGGAAGAAGCGCTGGCGATCGCCAACGACACCGTGTTCGGCCTCGGCGCCGGGGTGTGGACGCGCGACGGCGCGCTGGCGTACCGGATGGGCCGCGAGATCAAGGCCGGCCGGGTGTGGACCAACTGCTATCACCTGTACCCGGCGCACGCGGCGTTCGGCGGCTACAAGAAGTCCGGCATCGGTCGCGAGACGCACAAGATGATGCTCGACCACTACCAGCAGACCAAGAATCTGCTGGTGAGCTATAGCCCGAACGCACTCGGATTCTTCTGAGATCCACTCGCATAACCCTGCTGGCGTCGTTGCACTGGGGTTTTGTGAGCGGCTCTGAAGCCATTTGATTGGCCGGCGTCGCCCCCTGGCGTCGGCCTTTTCTCACCCACAAGGAGCATCCGATGGCGTCGCGCGTGGCAATCACCCCCGAAGCGCAGGCCCTGCTGGCTCGGCTGGTCGAACGGCACGGCCCCTTGCTGTTCCACCAGTCCGGCGGTTGCTGCGACGGCAGCGCACCGATGTGCTTTTTGCAGAGCGAATTCCGCATCGGCGGCCAGGACGTGCTGCTCGGTGAAATCGGCGGCTGCCCGTTCTATATCAGCGCTTTTTTGTTCGGATATTGGCAAGCCTGCCACCTGACCATCGACGTATCCTCCGGACGGGGCAATAGTTTTTCGGTGGAAGCGACGGAAGGGGTACGCTTCATCACCCGCTCGCGGCTGCTGAGCGAGGCCGAGCTGGCGGTGCTGGATGCTGTGCCGCACCAGGCTTGAGCCAAGGCTGCACTGTTCTTGAACGGTTTCCAGGGCTAAAGGCCAGCCGTTGCTGGGTTTGGCGGCCCGTTTGCTGTTGGCATGATTCCTGCCAGATGAATGCTTAGTTATCCACTAAGGGAGCAACAAGATGTCAGCAAATCAAGACCTATCAAAATCACTGGGTGTCTGGCAGTTGTGGGGCATTGCGGTGGGCCTGGTGATCTCCGGCGAGTATTTCGGCTGGAGTTACGGTTGGGCCAGCGCCGGCACGATGGGCTTTATGATCGCCACCGTGTTCGTCGCGGTGATGTACACCGCCTTCATCTTCAGCTTTACCGAACTGACCACCTCTATTCCACACGCCGGCGGCCCGTTCGCCTACGCCAAGCGCGCCTTCGGGCCGATGGGCGGCTTTCTGGCCGGCGCGGCCACCTTGTGCGAGTTCGTGTTTGCGCCGCCTGCCATTGCCTTGGCCATCGGCGCTTATCTGAATGTGCAATTCCCATGGCTGGCGCCGAAATGGACCGCGATGGGCGCGTACCTGATCTTCATGGGCCTCAATATCCTCGGCGTGAGCATCGCCGCCACCTTTGAATTGTGTGTCACCTTGCTGGCGATCTTCGAGCTCTTGGTGTTCGTCGGCGTGGTCGCCCCAGGTTTCGACTGGAGTCACTTCACCAAGGGCGGCTGGGCCGGGCATGACACGTTCAGCCTCGGCGCGGTGTCCGGCATCTTCGCCGCGATTCCGTTTGCGATCTGGTTCTTCCTCGCGATCGAAGGCGCAGCGATGGCCGCCGAAGAAACCAAAGACCCGAAACGCACCGTGCCGCGCGCCTACATCGCCGGCATTTTGACCTTGGTGGTGCTGGCGATCGGCGTGATGGTGTTCGCCGGCGGTGCCGGAGACTGGACCCGCCTCGCCAACATCAACGACCCGCTGCCGCAGGCGATGAAGATGATTGTCGGCAACAGCAGCGGCTGGCTGCATATGCTGGTGTGGCTGGGGCTGTTCGGCCTGATCGCCTCGTTCCACGGCATCATCATGGGCTACTCGCGCCAGATCTTCGCGCTGGCGCGCGCCGGCTACCTGCCGCCGTTCCTGGCCAAGGTGCACCCGCGCTTCAAGACCCCGCACCGCGCCATTCTGGCCGGCGGCGTGATCGGCATGGCCGCGATTTTCAGCGACAACCTGATCGTGATCGCTGGCCAGCCGCTCACCGCCAACATCGTCACGCTGTCGGTGTTCGGCGCGATCGTGATGTACATCGTGTCGATGCTGGCGCTGTTCAAACTGCGCAAGGCCGAGCCGAAATTGGAGCGCCCGTTCCTCGCGCCCGGCTTTCCGCTGATTCCGGGCGTGGCCTTGTCCTGTGCCGTGGTGTGCTTGGTGGCGATGGTGTACTACAACCAGCTGCTGGCGCTGATCTTCGCCGGGTTCCTGCTGGCCGGCTTCGCCTACTTCAAGCTGACCGGTCATCATCGTGCGGCCGCAGCAGAGGATGCTTTGCTGACCAGCCAAGCTGAAGAACCAGCTACCGTGGGCGACGTGCCGCTATCGCTGCAACGCCTCCCGCTCGACTGACCAGACCTAGGGGGCGGGGCGTCACTGCTCCGCCTAAAGCGCCATGTCCTACACAAATATGATTGGTACGCGCCGCTACCAGTTCGCCGATCTGAAAACGCTGCTGGCCAAGGCCACCCCGGAGCGCTCCGGCGACCGGCTGGCCGGCGTGGCGGCCGAAACCGCGGAAGAACGCGTCGCGGCGCGCATGCTGCTGGCCGAGCTGCCGCTCAAGACCTTTCTCAACCAGGCGCTGATTCCGTATGAAGCCGACGAAGTCACGCGGCTGATTATCGACAGCCACGACGCCGCCGCCTTCGCGCCGATCGCGCACATGACGGTGGGCGATTTCCGCAACTGGCTGCTGTCCGACGCCGCCGACAGCGCCATGCTCTCCTTTATCTCGTCCGGCATCACGCCGGAGATGGCCGCCGCCGTCTCCAAAATCATGCGCAACCAGGATTTGATTTTGGTCGCCAATAAATGTCGCGTGGTCACCGCGTTCCGCAACACCATCGGCCTGCCGGGCCATTTGGCGGTGCGCTTGCAGCCCAACCATCCCACCGACGACCCGCGCGGCATCGCCGCCTCGATGCTGGACGGCCTCTTGTACGGGGCGGGCGATGCGGTGATCGGCATCAACCCGGCCAGCGACAGCCTCTCGGCGATCCACGATATGTTGCTATTGATGGACGGCGTGCGCGAACGGTTCGCCATACCCACCCAAACCTGTGTGCTGACCCATGTCACTAACTCCATTGAGCTGATCTGCCGCGGCGCACCGGTGGATTTGGTGTTCCAGTCGATCGCCGGCACCGAAAAAGCCAACGCCGGCTTCGGCGTCAGCCTGGCGGTGCTGGAGGAGGCGCACCAAGCGGCGCTGTCGCTTAAGCGCGGCACGGTCGGCAACAACGTGATGTATTTCGAAACCGGGCAGGGCAGCGCGCTGTCGGCCAATGCGCATTGGGGCGTGGATCAGCAAACCTGCGAGGTGCGTGCCTATGCGGTGGCGCGCCGCTTTAAGCCCTTGCTGGTCAACACCGTGGTCGGCTTCATCGGGCCGGAATACCTGTACGACGGTAAGCAGATCATCCGCGCCGGGTTGGAAGACCACTTCTGCGGCAAGCTGCTTGGCCTGCCGATGGGCTGCGATATCTGCTACACCAACCACGCCGAAGCCGACCAGGACGACATGGATACGCTGCTGACGCTGCTCGGTGCGGCCGGCATCAGCTTCATCATCGGCGTGCCGGGTGCGGACGACATCATGCTCAACTACCAGAGCACCTCGTTCCACGATGCGTTGTACGTGCGCCAGCTGCTGGGCCTGAAGCGCGCGCCGGAGTTCGAGGCGTGGCTAGCGAAAATGCGCATTACCTGCGGAGTCGGCCGGCTGCTGCCGCAATCGGGCGAGCAACCGCTACTCGGCCTATTTCCGGAGGCGGCATGAACGTGACCGAACTGAAAACCGTCGCCGGCGGCGTGGCGCCCGACCCGTGGGCGAATCTTGCCGAACACACCGCCGCGCGCATCGCCTTGGGGCGTTGCGGCGGCAGCCTGCCCACCGGCGAGACACTGCGTTTTTCGCTGTCGCACGCCCAGGCGCGTGACGCGGTGCATACTCCGCTGGATGTGGCGGCGCTGTCGGCGCAACTGGCCGAAGCCGGTTTCCATAGCCTATCCGCCGCCAGCGCCGCACGGGATAGAACCGAATACCTGCAGCGGCCCGATTACGGGCGCAAGTTGGACGCCGCCAGCCGCGCCGTGCTCGAAGCCTGCGCGGAAAAAGGCTGCGATGTGCTGTACGTGATCGGCGACGGCCTGTCGTCGCGCGCGATCGAACGCAACGCCGTGCGGTTTCTGACCGAGCTGCGCCCGTATCTGGAAAACGCCGGCCTGCGCGTCGGGCCGGTCGTCATCGCGACCCAAGCGCGGGTGGCCCTGGCCGACGAAGTGGGCGAGCTGCTGCAAGCGCGCTTCGCGCTGATGCTGATCGGCGAGCGCCCCGGACTGTCGTCGCCGGACAGCATGGGCTTGTACCTGACCCATCAACCGCGCGTCGGCCGGCTGGATTCGGAACGCAACTGCATCTCCAATGTGCGCCTGGAAGGGCTGCCGTACCGGGAGGCGGCGTACAAGCTGGCCTGGCTGTTGAACGCCGCCGTCAAACTGGGCGCCACCGGCGTCACCCTGAAGGACGAAAGCGATAGCCGGGCGTTGGCGAGCCAGCAGGCCCCGGCACTATCGTAGGGTGCCCCCTATGGGGGCGTTGCACCCCATGTGTTTTCACTCCTCAACCGTTCCAAGGTGCGGTTTGTGCGAGGTACATGCCTGATGGCATCTCGCATGATCAGTCGCGAGCTGCGCCGCAATGCTAGCGCCACGCAGGGTTACGCGTGGTGCTGGCGGCGAGCACGAGCCGTCGCCTGGTTGCCGCATGCTCTGGTCTATGCCGGTGTGGATCGGATTTTGGGCCGGGGCAGTCGACTCTTCCGCGTTGAGCCTGTTTGCCGTGGTCGCACAAAAACGGGGAACCGGAACTACCGGCGTGGCGGCCATGTTGACGGTGTTCGGTGCCGCTGGCTTGCTGCTGCAAGTGCCCATTGGCTGGTGTGCTGACCGCTTTGGCGCCCGTTCTAGCATCTTGGCTTGCAGTCTGCTGGCTTTTGCCGGATGTGCGCTGACCTTATCCGCCGTGCATTCGCCCACCTTGTTGCTGACCACCGCGGCCGGCTGCTATGGGGTATTGGGGAGTGGCCTGCTGACGCTATCCATCATCGTCGCTACCCAGTCAGGCGGCGACATCCGCTTGGCCATGAGTCGGGTGTCACTCGCCTTTACGGTGGGGTCCGCTGTGGGGCCGGCGCTGATTGGCGCGATGATGAACGAGGTCGGTCATACCGCTTACCCGTGGGCGATTGCCGGGGCGACTGGGATACTGATCACCCGGTTGTTACGCGCGCGGTTTTAAGGGAGATCGAGACAAAACCGTGGTCTGAAAGCCTATCAACGGTTCGTGTTGGCATGATGGGTTTCACTCGTTCTGCGAATTCTGTTACTGCGACCGGTTATGGTTGCTGAGGCGAATCCCGAGCAGGACGGCGGCCCACAGATGTTGCGCCGCGTATGCACGCCAGGGGCGCCATTGCTCGGCCCTCTCGAGCAGCTGCTTTGCCGTCGGCCGGTGGCCTGCCGCGTCGCTCATCGCCTGCATCAGGCCGATGTCGGCGGCCGGGAAGGCGTCGGTTTCGCGCAGTTGGCGTATCGCGATGTAGTGCGCGGTCCACTCGCCGACCCCGGGCAGCGCGCAGAGCTGCCGGACGGCCTCGTCCAGGCTGCTTCGCGCGTCGAACAGCCGCGGATCGGCCACGGCCGCCGCGGCTATCGCCGACAGCGTGGCCGCGCGGGTCTTGGGCATGCCGAGGGTCGCCAGATCGGCCGTCGCCAGGTGCTCCGGCGCCGGGAAGACATGGGTGAGGCCTGCCGGCGCCGCCTGGGCATCGGCCAATGGTTCGCCGTAGGCGGCGACCAGTTTCCCGGCGAGCTTCACCGCGGCGGCGACGGTGATCTGCTGGCCCAACACCGCGCGCATCGCCAGCTCGAAACCGTTCCACGCTCCCGGTACCCGCAGGCCGGGGCGGGCGGCCAGCAACGGCGCGAGTGCCGGGTCTTCGGCCAACTGGGCCGCGATCGCGTCCGGGTCGGCGGCAAGGTCGAATACCCGGCGCAGTCGCGCGATGATCGCGGGCAACGCCGACAGTTTCGGGAAACGGATCGTCGCCTGCAGCGCGTCGCCCCGCGGGGCCGGCTGCACCGAGACGGTGCCGTGCCGACCGTCGAGCGCGATGGTACGGTGATAGACGCCGTCGATCACCGCTTCGATGCCGGGAATGGCGCGCACGCTCAGGAAGTCCAGCATCGCCGGCCAGTCGTACGGTGGCCGGTAGCGCAGCCGCAGTGTCACTTCGCCTTGCGGTCCCGCCGGCCGTTCCGTTTGGCTGTCGCGTCGGAGCGCACTCGGTGGCCGCTGGTACAGCGCCTGGAAGGTCTCGTTGAAGCGGCGGATGCTGCCGAAGCCGGCCGCGAACGCGATCTCGGTCATCGGCAGGCCGGTCTCGTGGATCAGCTGCTTGGCGAGCAGCACGCGGCGCGTCTGCGCGACCGCCAGCGGCGAGGCGCCGAGGTGCTGGCGAAACAGCCGGCGCAGCTGCCGGTCGCCGATGCCGAGTCGTCGGGCCAGCGCGTCGCTGTCCATCTCGTCCAGTGCGCCCATCTCGATCAGCGCCAACGCACACGTCACGGTGCTGGACGCGCTCCACGCCACGCCCAGATCCGGCGCGGTTTCCGGCCGGCAGCGCAGACAGGGGCGAAACCCGGCTTCCTGGGCGGCGGCCGCGCTCGGGTAAAACCCCACGTTTTCGGACTTGGGCGTGCGTGCCGGACAGACCGGACGGCAATAGATGCCGGTGGTCTTGACGGCGGAGAACAGGCGTCCGTCGTAGCGCTCGTCGCGGGTCGAAATGATGCGGTAGCAGCTGTCGTGATCGAGGTCCATGCGGCCATCGTCGCTTCGTGCCTCTCGCCTGTCTAGCGGCTTCCGGACCTCAATGACACAGCGCCGCCGCGGGCGTGGTGTTCGAGCCGTACCTCGCGCATTAGGGGCGACGCAGAAAAACGACAATCGCCAATTCCTCGCTGTCGACGTCCGAAAACCGCGAGCCGACCTGCGATGTCCGGGCTCACACTACGTCCCACGCTTCCCGCCGCGACATCCGTGGGGACGATCAAGACCAACCGTTGGAGAGCCGTATGGATGAGGCGCGACCGGGGCATTTGTTCATCGACCAGATCGACACACCGCTCGGCGAGACGCTGCTGATCACCGATGAATGTGGCCGCTTGCAGGCGCTCGATTACGTCGACTACGCACCGAGAATGCACCGGCTGCTGCGCCTGCACTACCCGTCGCTGCTTCCCGAGCCGGGTCGTGCCCCAGAGGCCATTCGCCGTGCGCTGGACGCGTACTTTGCCGGCGAGCTGCTTGCCCTCGGTTCGATCGCCTGGGCGACCGCCGGCACGGCCTTTCAGCGCCGGGTCTGGGCGGCGCTGACGACGATCCCGGCCGGCAGCACGCTGAGCTATGGCGAGCTCGCCGCCCGGATCGGCACACCGGCCGCGGTGCGGGCGGTGGGGGCGGCGAACGGCGCCAACCCGGTCGGGATCGTCGTGCCCTGCCACCGCGTGGTCGGCGCGAACGGTGCGCTGACCGGCTACGGCGGCGGCATCGAGCGCAAGCGCTGGCTGCTGGCGCATGAAGCGCAGGCGTTCGCCAGAGCGCGATCTTGATGGCCCCCCGTATTCGAACACCCCGCCGCCGACCGGCGTGACGGGCGATACCGCTACCCTGGAGAGGGTCATGCACACGAACGACCACGTCACCCGTTTTCGCGAACTCAACTTGGCCGGCGGGCTGTTGCTGCCGAACGCCTGGGACGCCGTCAGCGCGCGCATCTTCGAGGAGGCCGGCTTTCCTGCCATCGGCACCACCAGCGACGGCATCGCCTACGCCCGCGGCTACCAGACCGCCGAGCGGATCGGCCGCGCGGCGATGATAGCCGAGGTGGCACGGATCGTCCGCGCCTGGCGGTGCCGGTGACCGCCGATATCGAAGCGGGCTACGGGGCCAGCGTGCACGACATCGCTGCGACCGTCGACGCGGTGATCGATGTCGGCGCCGCCGGCGTGAATCTGGAGGACAACAGCCACGGCCTGACGGCGACGCCGCTGTTCGGCTTGGCCGAGCATCAGGCCCGGCTCGCCGCGGCGCGGGAGACGGCCGAGCGGCGCGGCGTGCCGCTGTTCATCAATGCGCGCACCGACACCTTCCTGCTCGGGCTCGGCAACGATGTCGACGAGCGGCTGGCGATGACGGTCGAGCGCGCCAACGCGTATCTGCGCGCCGGCGCAGACATGGTGTTCGTGCCGGTGCTGGTCGACCCGGCCGTGGTCGAGCGGCTGGTCGGGCGGGTCGACGGGCCGATCAGCCTGATGGCCTTGCCCGGTGCGCCGCGCGCCGACGTCTTGTTCGCGGCCGGGGCGAAGCGGGTCAGCCTCGGTTCGACGGCGATGCTGGCGACGCTCGGCGCGTTGCGCGACATCGCCCGCGAGGTGCGCGACGCGGGGGAGTGGAGCGCGATCGGCCGCAGCTTCTACGGCTTCGGCGAGGCGGAGGCCCTGTTCGGCCAACGTTGAGCGGCAGGGGCGCGACTCGGCGGCGAGCCGTGGCCCCTTATCGCAAAGCGTCTCGCGGCGCTCACTCGATGTGCTGCACCGATGTCCGGGGGCGGCGGCGATCGTCGGGTCGTCGCCTTGCCTTCATCCCTTTCATCCGCTGATCGGCGGGTCGAGGTCCTCTCGCTGCCCGGCATCCCCCCTTTCCAGACTCCTGTCTCCATCCCCTGGGCGGCCACCGCGCCGTCCGTCCGGCCTTCATCGCCTACGTGACCCCTGCCGATCGGACAGCACTGGCCTGCGCCGGCGCGGCCGTTCGCCACTCGCCGAGCTAGACAGACCCGACCTTGTCCTGTGCCGACTCGAGCGCACGGCAGTCGGACCGTTCTGCTTTCTCTGTACCCAGCGCACTCGAACTCGTGGGGTGAATGGCGCGTGAGACGGGCGAAGAATTTTTCATGAACACGACTCATTCCTGTCAACGAATGAGAATCACGCTCGTTATTGATTGAAACTCTGAAACAGAAACTGACAGCAAGATCGGCTCTTTGGGGATGCCGTCTCATAACAAAGGGGAAGTGCTTCATGTCGTCCAGACAAAACAACCATACCCGCGGTCCGCAGTTGAGACCCGCCTTGTTGCTGGCCTGCCTGGCCGCCTGGCAATGGGCGGCTCCGGCCGCGGCCGCCACCGCTGTGGCCGACCCTGCTGCCAGCGCCGCCGACGACGTTAATCCGGCCGAGCTGCCGGAGGCCGACCAGGCGATCAAGGCCGAGGCCACCGGTCCATGGACGGGATTCTGGACCCGCCAGACCCTGCTCGGCGATATGGGCGGCCTGCGCACCGCGCTGGGGCGCCACGGCATCACGATTGGGCTGACCGAGGTCAGCGAAGAGCTCGGCAACGTCAAGGGCGGCATCAATAAGGGCTCGGCCTACGACGGGCTGACCACGCTCACGCTGGGGCTGGATACCCAGAAGGCCTGGGGCTGGCAGGGGGGCAACTTCAACGCCAGCGTGCTTAACATCCAGGGCCGCAACCTGAGCACCAGCAACCTGGGCAGCCTGCAGACTGCCAGCGGCATCGAGGCCGATACCGGCACCCGTCTGTGGGAGCTGTGGTACGAGCAGAAACTCCTCGACGACCGCATGGACGTGAAGATCGGCCAGCAGAGCATCGACCAGGAATTCATGGTTAGCCAGTACGCCGGCACCTTCGTCAACACCATGTTCGGCTGGCCGGCGGTTCCCTCGATCGACATGCCGGCGGGCGGTCCGGCCTATCCGCTGTCGGCGCTGGGCGTGCGCTTGCGTGCCCATCTGAACGACTCGCTCACCTTCCTCGGCGGCGTGTACGACGGCAACCCGGCCGCCAAGAACGGTACGTTCGACCCCAATGGCGATCCGCAAAAGCAGAACGCGCACGGCACCAACTTCAACCTGCACAACGGCGCGCTGTTCATCGCCGAACTGCAATATGGCGTCAACCAGCCGGCGCTCGGCCAGGTGGAGACCGCCAAGAGCTCGGGCGGCCTGCAGGGCATGTACAAGATCGGCGTCTGGTACAACAACGAGAAGTTCGGCGACCAACGCTTCGACGACGGCGGCCTGTCGCTGGCCGATCCGGCCACGAGCGGCAACCCCCAGCAGCACAAGGGCAACTACAGCGTCTATGCGGTGGCCGACCAGATGGTGTGGCGGCCCAGCGAAGACAGCTCCAAGACCCTCAACGTGTTCGCCCGGGTGATGGGCGCGCCGGGCGACCGCAACCAGGTCAGCTTCAGCGCCAACGCCGGCGTGACGCTGACCGCGCCGTTCGAAGGCCGCGACAACGATACCGTCGGCCTGGGCCTCGGCTACGTCAAGGTCGGCAACCACGCGCGGGGGTTCGATGCCGACAGCGGCAACCCGGTGCGCAACAGCGAGACCATCGTCGAAGCCACCTACCAGTACCAGCTGACGCCGTGGTGGCAACTGCAGGGCGACGTGCAGTACACGCTCAACCCCGGTGCCGGTGTGCTCAACCCGAGCGACCCGACGCAGACGCAGAAGATCGCCAATATCTGGGTGCTCGGGCTGCGCACGACGGTGACTTTCTGAGCCAGCGAAGCTGGCCGGCCAGACGAGCTACATATAAATAGTTCTTATTCCAATCATTCACTACTCTACAAGATAGACACAGGAGAAACGCCGATGCAGCGTTTTAGCTCACCCCACACCGGCCGCGGCCGGGCCGCCCGACGCGTGCTGCTGGCCGGGCTGTTCGCGCTGGCCAGCCACCCGACCTGGGCGGACGACGCCCCAGGCTTCCTGGCGACCATCCACAAGCACGTCACGCTGACCACCACGGTGCCGGACAACGGCGACCAGAACCCGTACGCGATCGCGGTGGCACCGGTCTCCGCCGGCAAGATCCAGCAGGGCGACGTGCTGATCGACAACTTCAACAACGCCACTAACCTGCAGGGCGTCGGCACCACCATCGTCGACTACAACCCGGACAGCAAGAAGCTGTCGCTGTTTGCCCAGCTGCCCCACGAGCTGCCGCAGTGCCCGGGCGGGGTAGGGCTGAGCACCGCGATGACCATGCTCAAGAGCGGCTGGGTGATCGTCGGCAGCACGCCCAGCAACGATGGCACCACCGACACTAAGGGCGCCGGCTGCCTGATCGTGCTCGACTCGCAGGGCAAGGTGGCCGATGTCTGGGCCGGCCCGAACATCAACGACCCGTGGGGCAATATGGCGGTGATCGACAACGGCAGCACCGCCACGCTGTTTGTCAGCAACGCCGGCTTCGGTGTGGGCAGCGCCAAGGGCAAGCCGCCGGTGGTGAACCAGTCCACCGTGCTGCGGCTCGAGCTGGCGATCCCGGACGGCAAGCCGCCGGTGATCAAGAGCCAGACCGTGGTGGCCGGCGGCTTCGGCGAGCAGGCCGACAAGGGCGTGTTCCTGATCGGCCCGACCGGTCTCGCCTACGGCAAGGACGACAAGCTCTACGTGTCCGACGCGCTGGGCAACCGCGTCAGCGAGATCTGGGACGCCACCACCCGCACCACCAGCGCCGGGGTTGGCCGAACCCTCACCCACGACGGCCTGCTGCTGCGCCCGCTGGCGATGACCTCCACGCCCAATGGCCATCTCTTGGTGACCAACGGCTCCAACGGCAAGGTGGTGGAAATCGATCCGGCGACCGGCACGCAGCTGGCGGCGCAGTGGATCGACAACAACAAGGCCCAGACCCCGCCGGGCAACGGTGACCTGTTCGGCATCGCAATGACCCCGGCCGGCGACGGTTTCTACTATGTGCAGGACGACATGAACACCCTGGTGCTGGCCAAATGAGTGCGTCCTCCGACCAACCGAAAAACCTGTCGCGGCGCAGCTTTCTGAGCGCGACCGGCGGGCTGGCCGTGGCCGCCGGCGCGTTCGGGATCAGCGGCAGCGTCGTCGCGGCCGAGCTGCTGAAGAAGCCGGCGCATGCCGGCAAGAGCCCGGTGGAGCCGTTCTACGGCGTCCACCAGGGCGGCATCCTGACCCCGCAGCAAAGCCATAGCTACTTTGCCGCGTTCGACCTGGACACCACCAAGCGCGCCGAGCTGATCGCGCTGTTGAAGCGCTGGACCGACGCGGCCAACCGCATGAGCCGCGGCGAGACCGCGCGTCCGCTCGCCAACGCCGGCGACGCAGCGCCGCTCGATTCGGGCGAGGCGGTCGGGCTGGCGCCGGCGCGGCTGACCATCACCTTCGGCTTCGGCCCGGGGCTGTTCGTGCGCGACGGCGTGGACCGTTACAGCCTGGCGGCGCGCCGCCCGGCCGCGCTGGTCGACCTGCCTCGTTTCAACGGCGACCAGCTGGTGCCGGAGAAGAGCGGCGGCGATCTGTCGGTGCAGGCGTGCGCCGACGACCCCCTGGTGGCGTTCCACGCGGTGCGGCAGCTGGCGGCGCTGGCCGAGGGCGTCGCCACGCTGAAGTGGGCGCAGGCAGGCTTTGCCAGCGGCGCCCCCGGCGGCGGCACCCCGCGCAACCTGATGGGCTTCAAGGACGGCACCAACAACCCGTCGACCAAAAACCCGGCGCTGATGGACCAGCATGTCTGGGTGGGTGACGAGGGCGGCTGGATGAAGAACGGCTCCTACGTGGTGGTACGCCGGATCCGGATTTCGCTGGAGCACTGGGACCGCACCGAGCTGGGTTTCCAGCAGGAGGTGGTGGGGCGTTACAAGGCCAGCGGCGCGCCGCTGGGCAAGACTCACGAGTTCGACCCGCTCGACCTCGCCGCGACCGACAAGGACGGCAACCCGGTGATCCCGGCGACCGCGCACGCGCGCCTGTCTTCCGTGGCGCACAATGGCGGCGCCCAGATCCTGCGCCGGCCGTATTCGTACAACGACGGCGCCAACTTCTACGCCGAACGCTGGCCGCCATGGCGGCAGGGGGTGGAGTATGATGCCGGGCTGTTTTTCATCGCCTACCAGCGCGACCCGCGCACCGGCTTCATCAAGATCAACCAGTCGCTGGCCATGCAGGACATGCTGAACCAATTCACCACCCACGTGGCGAGCGCCGTGTTCGCCTGCCCGCCCGGGGCCAGGGAGGGCTCGTTCATCGGCGCGACGCTATTCGAGGGGTTGGGCGCCTGAGCGGCGCGGTTCTGACTGTAACTCGTTAATCCACGTCGCCTGCCACCCGCAGGCGGCTTGCACCCGGCGGCGCTGGCCGCCGACAACGTTACTGGAGCAATGATGTCTTTCAATTTTTTCAAGGCGGCAATGCCGCGCCGTGCCGGCCTGGCTGCCGCGCTGGTGGTGGCAGGTTTCTCGCTGGCCGGCGTGGCCGACGCGGCGTCGCTGACGCTGTACAGCGCGCAGCACCCGCAGACGGTCAAGCTGCTGACCAGCGACTTCGAGAAGCAGAGCGGGATCAGCGTGCGCGTGCGCTCGGGTGAAGGCCCGGAGCTGGCGGCGCAGCTGTTGGCCGAAGGCAAGTCCTCGCCGGCCGACGTCTACCTCACCTCCAACTCGCCGGAGCTGATGCTGCTGGAGGGCAAGGGCCTGTTCGGCAAGGTGGCGCCGACCACCTTGGCGGCGATTCCGGCGCGCTACAGCTCGCCCAAGGGCGAGTGGGTCGGCGTGATGGCCCGCGAAAACGTGCTGGTCTACAACACCAAGCTGATCCCGGCCGCGCAGATGCCGGCCTCGCTGCTCGATCTGGCCAAGCCGACCTGGAAGGGCAAGCTGGCGATCGCCCCGTCCGACGGCGACTTTCTGCCGCTGGTCAGCGCCGTGCTGGCGCTGAAGGGCGAGGCCGCCACGCTGCAATGGTTGAAGGGGCTGCATGAAAACGCCCAGGTCTTCGACGACAACGAAGGCGTGGTCGCCGCGGTGAACCGCGGCGCGGCCGCCACCGGCATCATCAACAACTACTACTGGGCCCGTCTGCAGACCGAGCTGGGCGCCAAGGGCATGCACAGCGCGCTCTATCACTTCGGTCACGGCGACGTCGGTGCACTGATCAACGTGTCCGGCGCGGCGGTGCTGAAGACCACCCACAACGCCGACGCGGCGCAGAAATTCCTCGCCTACCTGGTGAGCGAGCGCGCCCAGCAGCTGTTCGCCAAGAGCAACATCACCTACGAATACCCGCTGCTGGCGGGTGTTGCGCCGTCGCCGCTGCTCAAGCCGTTCAACCAGCTGACGCCGCCGGCGCTGGACATGCAGAAGCTGGGTGACGACAGCCAGGCGGCGCGCCTGCTGCGTCAGGCCGGACTGCTGTAATGTCCGACACCTCCGTGTCGACGGCGCCCGCCCGCCTCAGCCTGCGCCGGCGGGCGCCCTCCGGATTGCTCGGCGCCGCGCTGTGCGTGGCGCTCTTGGTGCTGCTGCCGCTGGCGGCCACGCTGTGGCAGGCGCTGCACTACGGTCTCGACAACGCGCTGGCCTTGCTGTGGCGGCCGATCATCGCCGAGCTCGCGCTCAACACCCTGCTGATCGTGGTCTCGGCCACGCTGAGCTGTGCGCTGATCGGCACCGCCGCCGCCTGGTTCATCGAGCGCACCGAGCTGCCGGGGCGGCGGCTGTGGGCGGTGCTCGCCGCCGTCCCGCTGGCGATCCCGCCCTTCATCACCAGCTACGCCTGGGTCTCGCTCAGCCAGTCGCTGCAGGACTTCTACGGCGCGCTGCTGGTGGTGACCACCGCCTACTACCCACTGGTCTACCTGCCGGTGGCCGCTGCGCTGCGCGGCATGGACCCGGCGCTGGAGGAGACGGCGCGCGCGCTCGGCCTCGAACCGTGGGCCTGTTTCCGCCGGGTGGTGCTGCCGCAGCTCAAGCCGGCGCTGCTCGGCGGCATGCTGCTGGTGGCGCTGGGAACGTTGGCCGAATTCGGCGCGTTTGCGCTCTTGCGTTTTCACACCTTCACCACCGAAATCTACGCCGAATACCGCGCCAGCTTCGACGGCGCCGGGGCGGCCATGCTCGCCAGCGTGCTGATGCTGCTGTGCCTGGTGTGTCTGGTGCTGGAATTCCGGGTGCGCGGCAACGCGCGCTACGGCCGGCTCGACCGCGGCGCGCGGCGCGCGCCGAGCCGGCACCCGCTGGGCTGGCGCAAGCTGCCGGTCCTGGCCGGCTTCGCCGGCCTGACCGTGGTCACGCTGCTGGTGCCGCTGGGCACCATCGCCTACTGGATGCTGCAGCACGGCGAGGCGGCGGTGACGCCGGCCGAGGTGTCGCCCGCGCTGTTGCTCGACGCCACCCTCGCCTCGGTCGGCCTCGGGCTCTCCGGCGCGGCGCTGACCACCGTGCTGGCGCTGCCGCTGGGCTATCTGCTGGCACGCTACCCAGGCCGCCTCGCCACGCTGCTCGAGCGCATCGTCTACCTGGCGCAGGGCGTGCCCGGCATTGTCATCGCGCTGGCGCTGGTCTCGCTGGCGATCCAGCTGGTCAGGCCGCTGTACCAGAGCGCGCTGATGCTGGTGCTGGCCTACGCCATCCTGTTCTTGCCGCTGGCGCTGGTCAGCGTGCGCTCGGCGCTGCTGCAGGCCGAGGTCAGGCTGGAGGAAATGGCGCGCTCGCTCGGTCTCAACTGGTGGCAGGCCCTGTGGCGGGTGGTGCTGCCCTTGGCCGGCCCCGGCCTCGGCGCCGCCGCCAGCATGGTGTTCATCTCGGTGGTGACCGAGCTGACCGCCACCTTGCTGCTGTCGCCGATCGGCACCGAGACCCTGGCCACCCAGGTCTGGGCCGACACCGCGGCGCTGGCCTTCGCTGCCGCCGCCCCGTACGCGGCGATCCTGGTGGCGATTTCGCTGTGTTCCACCTGGCTGTTGATGTCCCTGTTCGGCAAGTCTGCCGTCATGGACAACACCTTCTGATAGGCACTCCCATGGCCGAACTCCACATCCAAGGTCTCTGCAAGTACTTCGGCGCGCACCCGGTGCTGCAAGACATCAATCTGACGGTTCCCGCCGCCAGCCTGGTCGCCATCCTCGGCCCGTCCGGCAGCGGCAAGACCACGCTGTTGCGGCTGTTATGCGGCTTCGAACGCGCCGACGGCGGCACGATCACGCTGAATCAGCAGGTGGTCAGCCGCCGCGACCTGCACCTGCCGCCGGAACAACGCCGGATCGGCTACGTGGCGCAGGAGGGCGCGCTGTTCCCGCATCTGTCGGTGGCCGAGAACATCGTGTTCGGCTTGCCGCGCTACCTGCGCCGCACCCGTCACCGCGTGGCCGAACTCCTGGACATGGTCGGTCTGCCGGCCAGCTTTGCCGACCGCGCGCCGCAACAGCTGTCGGGCGGCCAGCAGCAGCGCGTGGCGCTGGCGCGCGCGCTGGCACCGTCGCCGGCACTGGTGCTGCTGGACGAGCCGTTCTCGGCGCTGGACGCCGCGCTGCGGGTGGAAACCCGTCAGGCGGTGGCCGACGCTCTCGCCGCCGCCGGGGCGACCACGCTCTTGGTCACCCACGACCAGTCCGAGGCGCTGGCGATGGGCCACCAGGTGGCGGTGCTGTGGGAGGGACGGCTGTTGCAGGTAGCCACTCCGGAAACGCTGTACCGCCAGCCGGCCAATGCCGAACTGGCCCGCTTCGTCGGCGACGCGGTGCTGCTGCCGGGGGTGGCCGGCAATGGTCAGGTGCAGTGCGCCCTGGGCCGGCTTACGCTGATGGCCGGCATGCCGCAAGGCTCGGTGCATGTGCTGCTGCGCCCCGAGCAGATTCGGCTGCTGCCGCTATCGAGCGCCAGCACCGCGGCGCGCGCTCAGGTGCTCGACGTGACCTTCTACGGCCACGATGCCTGTGTGCGGCTGCGCATGGCGGACGCCCCGTCCGAGCTGACGGCGCGCGTGCCCGGGCACAGCAGCCCGACGCCGGGGCAGGAGGTGGCGCTGGCGATCGAGGGGATGGTAGCGACCTTCGCCTAATGGGCTTCGGCCAACTTCAGGCGAAGCGCCGCGCTGCATCCAGCGCCAGGCCGCTGCCGATGCTGCCGTACAGGTCGCCCTCGACCGCCCGGGCGCCTGGCAGCAGCGCGGCGATGCGCTGGCGCAAGAGCGGCACGCCGCTGGCGCCGCCGGTGAAGAACACCGTGTCGACCTGCTCGGCGGCGACGCCGGCATCCTGCAGCAGCCGGGCGACCGTGGTCTCGATGTTGTCGATCTGGCCGGCAATCGACCGGTCGAACTCGGTGCGGCTGATGTCGTGCTGCAGGCCGGCCTCGATCTGGTCCAGCTCCAGCGGCACCTCATCGGCCGACGACAGCGCGATCTTGGCAGCCTCGACCTGGATCGCCAGCCAGTGGCCGGCGCGCTTGGCGATCAGCTTGAATAAGCGGTCGAGCTTGTCGCGCTCCAAGGCCTCGGCGTACACGCCCTGCAGGCTCGACAGTGCCTGGCGGGTGTAGGCGAAGTTGATGGTGTGCCAGGTGGCCAGGTTGAAGTAGGGGCCGGCCGGCATTTCCGCGCCACTCTTGAGCCGGCTCTTCATCCCCAACAGCGGCATCACCGCGGCGAGGCTCAGTTGCTTGTCGAAGTCGGTACCGCCGATGTGCACGCCGCAGTTGGCGAGAATGTCATCGCGGCGGTCGAGCCGGCCGGCGCGCTCCGGCGATAGGCGAATCAGCGTGAAGTCGGACGTGCCACCGCCGATGTCGACCACCAGCACCAGCTCTTCGCGCTGGATGCGGCTCTCATAGTCGAACGCCGCGGCGATCGGCTCGAACTGGAACTCGACCTCGCTGAAACCGACGCGGCGGGCGATGTTGGCCAGGGTGTCCTGCGCCAGCCGGTCGGCCTTCGGGTCGTCGTCGACGAAGAACACCGGTCGGCCGAACACCGCCTGCTTAAAGTCGCGGCCGGCCTGCTGCTCGGCGCGGCCCTTCAGGCTCTCGATGAACATCGTCAACAGGTCGAGAAAGCGCAGATTGCGGCCCTGCACCTCGGTCTGGCCGTCCATCAGGCCGGTGCCGAGGATGCTCTTGAGCGAGCGCATCAGCCGGCCCTCGTAGCCTTCCAGGTATTCGGCCAAGGCGGCCCGGCCGACCGCCACCGAGTCCTCGTCGGCGTTGAAGAACACCACCGACGGCAGCGTGACCTTGCCGTCTTCCAGCGCCAGCAGGGCAGGCTGGCCGGGGCGATGCCAGCCGACGGTCGAGTTGGACGTGCCGAAGTCCACGCCGCACGCATTGCTCATCATTGTTCATCCCCACCGGTTTAGCTTTCGAAGGCGCGCGAGTATAGCGGAAAGTGCTGACTGCCGTTGCAGCGCTGCGCCCAAAGGCGGGGTGCTGTTGCTCCGGCGCCGCAGCGTTGATTGGCTCGGGCCGGAAGCGGCAAGGCTAGCTGTTGATCACCACCCGGTTCTTGCCCAGCCGTTTGGCCTGGTACAGCGCGCGGTCGGCGGCGTCGATCAGCTTGAGCGCCGCGTCATCCCGCTCCGGGATCAGCGTCGCCCCGCCGATACTGATGGTGACCACCTGGCCGATGGCGCTCGGCGCACAGGGGATGGCCAGGGCTTCGACCGCACGCCGGGCCTTTTCGGCCAACAGCAGGGCGCCGCCGGGGGGCGTGAAGGGCAGCAGCATGACGAACTCTTCGCCGCCAAAGCGGGCAGCCAGGTCACTCGGCCGCCCGGCGGCGGTCCGGATCGTTTCGGCGACCCGCTTCAGGACGGCGTCGCCGGCGACGTGACCATAGGTGTCGTTGTAGTGTTTGAAGTTGTCGACATCGATCATCAGCACCGAGAACTGGATCTGCTGGCGGCGTGCGCGCTGCCATTCGGCGTTGAGGTATTCGTCGAAATAGCGGCGGTTCGCCAGCCCGGTCAGACCGTCGGAGTTGGTCAGTCTCTGCAACTCGAGATTGGCTTCGAGCAGCTTTTGCTGGCTCTCCCGCAAGGCCCGGTACGCCTCGTCCCGCTGCAACAGGTTGAGGTAGGAGCGGGAGTGGTAGCGGAGGCGCGCGATCAGTTCGATCGAATCGGGCAGTTTGACCAGGTAGTCATTGGCACCTTGAGCGAAGGCGGCGCTTTTGATCGCGGGTTCTTCCTTGGTCGACAGCACGATGACCGGCGTATCCCGGGTGGCGGGCGTCGCTCGGTACTGCCGTACCAGCGTCAGGCCGTCCACCCCGGGCATGACCAGATCCTGCAGGATCACTGTGGGCCGGGTAGTTTCCGCCACCCTGAGCGCTTCGTCCGGGTTGGCACAGTAGTGGTAGTCGATGTTGGCTTCGCTGGCGAGCATGCGGCGGACGGCCTCGCCGACCATGACCTGATCGTCGACCAGCAAGACCATGATCTGGTCGCTGGCGGGGAGCGGCTGCCACGCGCTGTGCGCAGACTCGGGCAAGGTAAAACGCGGTTCTTCCATGGGGATGTTCTTTGTCAGCGACATGCAGTAATCAAGGCGGGGGCGATGGCGTCGATGGGGAGGATGTCTACGGCGGCTCCCAGTGCCGCCGCGGCCTTGGGCATCCCGTAGACGGCGCTGGTGCGCTGGTCTTGAGCGATGGTGCGGTAGCCCTTGTCGCGCAGGGTTTTCAGCCCGGCGGCGCCATCATTGCCCATCCCGGTCAGCAGGATAGCGATCGCATCGTCTTGCCAGTGGCGAGCCAGGCTCTGGAAAAAGATATCGATGGACGGCCGGTAAAGATGATCGCGCGGATCGGGGGTATAACCGAGCCGGGCCTGCTCGGTAATCCGCAAGTGCAGATTGCCCCCCGCCAGCAGCACGATGCCGGGCAGCAAGCGGTCGTTCTCGCTGGCCAGCCGGACGGGCAGGGCGCACTGCTTCCCCAGCCACTGGGCCATGCCGCCGGCGAACGAGGCATCGATATGCTGCACGATGACCACGGTGGCCGGGAAATCGGGCGGCAAGCCCTGCAGCAGCGTTGCCAGGGCGGCCGGACCGCCGGCCGAGGCACCGATGGCGACCAGCCGGTGAGAGGCCGGCAGGACGGGCGGTCGACTGTCGGTGGCGGGCGTCGCCAGGAACAGCGTGTGCTCGTTCAGGCGGCGTTGAATCGCGTCAATCTTGTTCAGCAGCGGGGTGGCGCTCTTGAGCGGGTCGCCGACTCCCAGGGCCGGGGTGTCGACCGCGTCCAGCGCGCCGAGCCCGATCGCCTCGTAGACGCCTTGGGCGTTCTCAACGGCATCGGCGGTGACCACCAGAATGGCGCAGGGGGTGCGGCGCATGATCTGCCGGATGGCGTCGACGCCGTTGACCTTGGGCATGACCAGGTCCATCAGGATCAGCTCGGGGGTTTGCCAGGCGCACATCTCGATGGCCTGCTGGCCATCCTGGGCGACCCAGCTCACCCGGTACTCGGGGCGCAGCGAGATCGCCCTGCGTAGCGCCTCGACGGCGATGGGTGAGTCATTGACGATGCCGATATTCAAGACACGGCCTCCCCGATCAGATCCCGTACCGCCTGCAGCAGTGTCTCGTCGTGAAAACTGCCCTTGGCCAGGTAATAGTCCGCTCCGGCGTTCAGGCCGCGCATCCGGTCTTCCTCGCGGTCCTTGTACGAGACGATCATCACCGGCAGGGCCGCCAGCGCCGGATTCTGCCTGATCCGCGACACCAGTTCGATGCCGTCCAGCCGCGGCATGTCGATATCGGTAATCACCAGGTCGAAGGCCTCGGCACGCAAGGCATTCCAGCCGTCCATGCCGTCCACCGCCACCACCACCTGGTAACCCCGACTGAGCAGCAGCTTGCGCTCCAGCTCGCGGACGGTCAGCGAGTCGTCGACCACCAGCACCCGCTGGCTGTGGCGTTTTGCCTCCGTGTCACCGGTGGGCGAGGTCGGCGCATCGAGCTGGCCGGCATTGACCAGACGCTCCACCGAGCGCAGCAGGTCGTCGACGTCGACAATCAGCACCGGGCTGCCGTCGTCGAGCAGCGCGCCGGCACTGATGTCCTTGATCTTGCCCAAGCGCACATCCAGCGGTTGCACCACCAGCAAGCGTTCCCCGAGGAAACGGTCGACGATCAGGCCATAGCGGTCCTGCGGATTGCTGATCACCAGCACCGCCAGCTCCGCGCGGGCCACTCCGGCATCCGGCACCCCCAGAATCTGGCTGGCGTTGATCAGGCTGAGTGGCTGGCCGTCCAGCAGCATGTGGCTCTTGCCCTCCAGCCGTTCGATCTCGGCGGTGGGCAGGGTCAGGGTTCGGTCTACCTGAGCCAGCGGGAAGGCGTACGCCTCGGCGCCAATCTCGACCAGCAGGCTGCGGACCGTCGACAGCGTGATCGGCAATTGCAGCTGAAAGCGGGTGCCGCGGCCCGGTTCGGTGAAAATCCGGATGGAGCCCTGCACCTGCCGGACCATCTCGTGGACCACGTCCAGCCCGACGCCGCGCCCGGAAATGTCGGTGACCGTCTCGCGCAGGCTGAACCCCGGCAAGAGCAGGAAGTCGAGCAACTCGCTCTGGCTCAGCCGGGCGGCGGTTTCGCGGCTGGCGAGCCGGCGCGCGACGACCTTTTCCCGTACCCCGTTAAGGTCGATCCCGCGGCCATCGTCGCTGACGATAATCTGCAGCATGCCGGCCTGATGGCGGGCCTCCAGCGTGCAGACCCCTTCGGCGGGCTTGCCGGCCGCCAGGCGCTCTGCCGGGGTTTCGATGCCGTGATCCAGCGCATTGCGCAGCAGGTGGCCCAGCGGTGCATCGAGCTGTTCCAGAATGTCCCGGTCGACTTGCGTGCCGGCACCGACCAGCTGCAGCCGGACCGATTTGCCGAGCGTCCGGCCCAGGTCGCGCAGCAGCCGCGGGTAAGCGCCGGTGCCGTCCGCAAACGGGCGCATCCGGCAGGCGCGTGCTTCGTCGTAGAGCTGGCTGGCCAGGTTGGCCGAACGGCGGTCGAGCTGCTCCAGTTCGGCCAGTTGTTCGGCCAACATGTCCTGGCAGCCGCTGGCGATCCGTACGCTATCGCTCAGGGCGAACCGGGCACGTTCGCTCGGCGCCTGATCGATGAATTCTGCCTGCAGGATCTCGAGGGCTTGCTGCAGTTCCGCCTGCTGGCGTTTCAGTCGCAGCAAGGCGTTCGCGAGGGGTTGCAGGCCATGCGAGGCGGTCAGGGCCTCGCCGGACAGGCTGAGCAGCCGGTCCAGATTCGCGGCCGTCACCCGCAGCACCCGATCGCCACGGTCGGACAGGCGGGGTTCAGCCGCGGGGGCACCGGCCAACTCGCCGACGGCGGGTGGGCGGGACGGTGTGGCGGCTTTTTCTTGCCAGACCGGCGAGGGCGCCGGTGGCGGACTGGGCGGTGCGCGTTCCGGGCGATGGGGCGACGCCGTTTGGGCGAGCCCGCCCAGGGTCGTCAGGAACGCGTCAATTTCCTCTTGGCCGGGCGCGGCCGGTGCCGGCAGGGCGGTGCGAGCCAACAGGTCTACCCCGCCCAGCAGGGTGTCGATCTCCGCCGCGCCCAACCGCAGGCGGCCGTGCTGGGCGGCCACGAAACAGTCTTCCATGCCGTGGGCCACGTCGACGCCGGCCTGCAGCCCGACGATGCGGGCGGCGCCCTTGATCGAGTGGGCCGCGCGCATGCACGCCTCGAGCTGGTCGGCGGCATCGGGCTGGCGTTCCAGGGCGATCAGCCCCTCGTTCAGGACCTTGCCCTGCGTGCCCAGCTCCAGCTGGAACAGGTCTAGCAGTGATACCTGACTGAAATCCTCGGCCATCAGGAAAGACTCTGGTTGAGTGAGTGAAAGAGCCGGGGCACATCCAGCAGAGCGATGGTTCGGTCGCGCCAGCTGGCAACGGCATGGGTATGGCCCGTTTCCCCGCGGGCCAGCGTCGCCGGCGGCGCTTGCCAAGCCGCGTCCGCGACCCGTTCGACACCGTGGATCTCATCCACGGGCAGGGCGGCCAGATGGTTTTCATGATTGATCACCAGCACGCGTCGGCGGGACGGCTCGCCCGTTTGCAGCGCTCCCTCGGGCCGAGGCGGGTGTCCCAGAATCCCCGCCAGCGCGAAACACGGGACCAGCCGCCCCCGCACATTGGTCAGCCCCAGCAACACGTGCGGGTGTTTGCGATGGGGGAGGGTATGGATCGGCCGCACTTCGGCGATCTCGCTGAAGACAGCGGTGGGCAAGCCCAGCCACTCGTCGCCATGGCGGAAGATGACGAGGGAGCGGCTGGGGCCCTGTCCCTGCCGGTCGGCCTCGTCCCGGTCATCGCTCCACTGCGGCAGGTCGCGGGTGGAAAACCGGTCCAGTATCGTGGTGGCGGCCTGGCTGTAGACCGTACAGTTTCGGCAATGGATGTGCTGCGGCAGCAACGGGCAGGAGGCCGTGCCGTGAATGCCGATACGGTTCCAGCAGTCATCGATGGCCGGTACGGACGGGTCGATGGGGTCTTGGCGAGGCTCAGTCCAGTCACTCACTATGCGATTCCCTGCTGCGTTGTGCACGCTCGTACAAGCGCTGTGCCCCGGCCGTGTCGCCGGTCAGGGTCAGCAACGAGGCGAGGTGTAACAGCCCTTCCTGGTGGTTGGGCTCCAGATAGAGCGTTTTCCGGTAGTAAGCCTGGGCGGCATCCGGCTGGCCACTGGCATCGGCGACCAGCGCCATCAGGTAAAAGGCGGCGGCAGTGGGACCATGCCTCTGGATGTGCTGCTCGCAGCAGGCGAGGGCCTCGGCGAACTTCCCCTGGTCGGCCGCCTGCCTCGCCTGAACCAGCGGGGCCTCCCCAGCCGGGGCTCGCGGCTGCGCGGCCGGGGCCGGTGGAGTTGCCCGGGGCGTCGTCCTGGCGCTCGTCCAGGCCGGCGCCGGCCGGGGCTGACCGGCCCGTTGTACTGGCGGGGCGGCGGCGGGCCATGCTGGCGCCGGTACCGCGACGTGCTTGCCTGCTTTTCTGAATGCCGACGCCAGCGGAAGACCCGCCGACTGGAAATGCTGGCGCATCAGCAATGCCGCTTCGGCCGGACCGACCAGCAACAGGCCGGCTTCGGCCAACCAGTGATCGAGCACCGAGACGGCGTGTTGTTGCGTGCTGCGGTCAAAGTAGATCAGCACGTTGCGACAGAACACGATGTCGTAAGAGCCGGGCGCCTCGCCCATCAGCAGCTCGGCCGCAAACAGATTGCCCTGGCGAAAGCGGACCTGGCGGCGTACCGCGTCGGAGACGCTATAGCCGTGCGGGTGCACCGCGAAATGCCGCTCGCGAAAACCGAGCTCGTTGCCACGGAACGAATTGCGTTCGTAGACGCCGCGTCGTGCCAGATCGATGGCGCGGCTACTGATGTCCACCGCATCGATGTGGAAGCGCTCCGCCGGGATCTGGGCATCCAGCAGTGCCATGGCCAGCGAGTAGGGCTCCTCACCGCTTGAGCAGGGCAGGCTCAACAAGCGCAAGGGCGGTCGCAGCGGGTCCGCGGCCAGCAAGGCCGAAGCGTAACGTGCGGCGGCCTTGAAGGCCTCGGCGTCGCGGAAGAACCAGGTCTCGGGCACCACTACCGCCTCCACCAGCCGCTGCAGTTCCGTCGGCGAGGCGTGCAGCCGGAGCCAGTAATCATCGGCATCGCATGCCGCGCAGCGCTTGATCCGTTCCGCCACCGCGCGTTCGATCGCCGACAGGCCGATGGAAGCCGCGTCTAGGCCGATATGCTGTTTCAGCAAGGCCGCGAACCGGTCGATGGCGTTCGTACTCATCGGGCTTCGCAGTACAGCAGGTCGCGCACGGAAGCTGGCAGCAAGGCCGCCACGTCGACGCGTTGGATCAGTCCGCGCGCCTCCCGCAGCACCGGGCCCAGATAGGGCGCAGCGGGCGTCTTGACCCCTGTTGCGCTGAAGTCGGCCAGGTCGCCGCGCAGGAATTCGGTGGCTTTCTCGACGATCAGCCCGAGCAGCTGACGGCCCCCGTCACTGTCGGGGTAGTGAACCAGCACCATGCGGGTACTGAGCCGGTCCCGGGCCGGCCGACCCAGCGCCAGAGCGCACAGGTCGATGATCGGGACCGGTTGGCCGTGATAGTCGAGCAGGCCCGCCACCCACGCTGGTGTGCCGGGGAGCTGCTTGAGGCGGCACAGCGGCAGCACCTCGGCAATCTCGCGGGTTTCCAGCGCGTAGTAGTCCGGCTCCAGCTGAAACAGGAGGAATAGCATGGCTAGGCCTGCGGGTCTGGCGAAGTGGTGGTCATGGCCGGCTTACGCCTGCACCTTGAAGCGCGATACGCCATGACGTAGCCCGTTGGAGACGAGATTCAGTTCGTCGATGGACTGGCTCGACTGGCGGAGCGAGTCGACGGTTTGCCGGGTGGCCTCACTCAGCTGCAGCAGTGCCTGCTTGATTTGCTCGGCGCCGATGGTCTGCGCCTGCATCCCCTCGTGGACCTGCTGGAAGCCCGGTGTCATCGCCTGCACCTGCTGGATGATCAGAGTGAGCTGGCCGCTGGCGAGCTGCACCTCGGTCATGCCACGGCGTACCTCTTCGGAAAACTTGTCCATCCCCATCACGCCGGCGGACACGGCGGAGAGCATCTCCCTGACCATCAGTTCGATATCGTAGGTGGCGACGGCGGTCTGGTCGGCCAGCCGGCGCACTTCGGTCGCGACCACCGAGAAGCCCCGGCCGTATTCCCCGGCCTTTTCGGCCTCGATGGCGGCATTGAGCGAGAGCAGATTGGTCTGGTCCGCTACCTTGGTGATGGTGGTGACGATCTGATTGATCTTGCCGGCTTTCTCGCTGAGGATGCCGAGCTTGGCGTTGACCGAACCGGCTGCCTCCATCACGTTCTGCATGGTGCTTTCCATGCGGATCAGGCTGGCCTGGCCGTTGCCCGCCAGGTCGGCCGCCTGCTCCGACACCGTGGTGACCTCGCCCATGGTGCGCATCAGCTCCTGCGAGGTGGCCAGGATCTCCTGCGAGGTGGCGCCGATCTCGGCCGTGGTGCTGGCGGTTTCGGTGGCGGTCGCCTGTTGCTGCTTCGAAGTCGCGGCAATCTCGGTAATGGAGGTGGTGACCTGCAGCGCCGATTTCTGCGATTGCCCGACCAGGCTGGTCAGTTCGTCGGCCATCTGGTTGAAACCGGACTCCAGCACGCCGAACTCATCGCGGCGGCCCATTTTCAGGCGTCTGGTCAGGTCACCGGAGCGCATCGAATTCAGTGCCTCTTGCACGTCCCGCAGCGGCAGGGTGATGGCGCGCAACAGGAAATAACCACAGACCACGGCGGCGGCGGCGGCGATCAGCAGGGTGATCAGCATGCTGGTCTTGGCGGTGTCCACCGCGCTGCTGATGTGCTCGGCACTGACGTCGGCAAAGGCCCGGTTGTCCTCGACGAAGGTGTTGATGCGCGAGTGATTTTTCTCCCATTCCGGTGCCAGTGTCTTGGCAAACAGCTGGTGGGCCTCGCGGCGTTGCTTGATCGGGTCGAGAGCCAGCAGGGCCTGCTGCGCCTGAGCGTACTGGGAGAGCACTGCTTTGAAGGCTTCGAATCGCGCGCGGTCGTCGGCGCGGAAGATCGTGTTGTCGTAGCCCTTGATGAACCCGTTCAAGCGCAGCACATTGCTCTGCAGCTTGGCCAGGTCGGCCTGGCGTTCCTGCTCGGTGCTGTCGACCTCCGTCAGCTGCTGTATCAGCATATGTTCTTCGAACATCGCCGCCCGGATCATCGTGCTGTAATAAAGCCCCGGCAGGGCGTCACGCTGCATGCTGAATTTGGCCGTTTCAATCGCGCCAAGCTGTACGTGGCCGATTCCCGCCATCAACGTCATCAAGGCCAGAATGGCCGCAAAGCTACCCAGAATCCGTTGGCGGATACTCCAGTGTTTCATGAGTGGGAATTCCTGATGGGGTTGGTGCGTAGTGCTGTTTGGGTGATAGGTCGCTGAGGTCAAGAAGGCTTGGCAGGATGCCATGAGGCCGAAGCTGACCTGCCGAAGTATGCTGTTGCCGTAGTACTCGGTCAAATGCTCTGTCCCGGCTTTGGGATGGGGAGGGGTGATGCTCGCTATTGGGTTATTTAATATCGTGTTTTTAGTTTTTTGGCATAAATGTTGAGTGGCGATCCGGGGCCGCGTCGGCGCTTTGTGGCACTATACAAAAGCCGCCTTGCGTTCCAGTTTGAGGGAGTTCCCGCTTGTTTGGTTTATTCGAAAAACTGATTCACCCCTATCCGGATAGCCCCCCCGCGCCGCCGCCGAAGGGCTTCTTCGCCTTCGTCTGGGCGTGTACCCGCGGCCTGCGCCCGTATATCGCGGCGATGACCTTGTGTACCGCGCTGATCGGCGCGTTCGAGGCCTTGCTATTCTCCATGCTCGGCCGCGTGGTCGACTGGCTGAGCCACGTCGAGCCGAGCCGCCTGTGGGTCAGCGAGCGCGGCAGCCTGCTGCTGTTGGCCGGCATCCTCTTGGCGAGCCCGCTCTTGATCGCGCTGCAGACGATGTTCAAGCACCAGACCCTGGCCGGCAACTTCCCGATGCGGCTGCGCTGGAACTTCCACCGCCACATGCTGCGCCAGAGCATGAGCTTCTACCAGGACGAGTTCGCCGGCCGCATCGCCGCCAAGGTGATGCAGACCGCGCTGGCGGTGCGCGACACGGTGATGATCGTCACCGACATCCTGGTGTTCGTGGTGATCTACTTCGTCACCATGGTCGCGGTGGTCGGCAGTTTCGACGTCTGGCTGCTCGCGCCCTTCATCGGCTGGCTGGTGTTGTACGTGGCGGCGCTCTATTACTTCGTGCCGCGCCTCGGCAAGGTCGCGACCGCGCAGGCCGACGCGCGTTCGCTGATGACCGGCCGGATCACCGACGCGTACACCAATATCGCCACGGTGAAGCTGTTCTCGCACGCGCAGCGCGAGGCCGGCTTCGCCCGCTCGGCGATGCAGGACTTCATGAAGACCACTCATGCGCAGATGCGCCTGGTCAGCGGTTTCGAGATCGTCAACCACGTGCTGAGCATGCTCTTGATCGCCGGCACCGCCGGCGCGACGCTGTGGCTGTGGAGCGAGGGCCAGGTCGGCGTCGGCGCGGTGGCGGCGGCGACCGCGATGGCGCTGCGCCTGAACGGCATCTCGCACTGGATCATGTGGGAGATGGCGTCGCTGTTCGAGCATATCGGCACCGTGCAGGACGGCATCAACACGCTGTCGCGCCATCTGACGGTGACCGACGACGCCGACGCGCAGCCGCTCGCGGTCAGCCGCGGCGAGATCCGCTTCGACGAAGTCAGCTTCGGCTATGGCGGCGTGCGGCCGGTGATCGACGCGCTGTCGCTGCAGATCCGCCCGGGCGAGAAGATCGGCCTGGTCGGGCGTTCCGGCGCCGGCAAGTCGACCATCGTCAACCTGCTGCTGCGCTTCTACGATGTCGAGCAGGGCCGCATCCTGATCGACGGTCAGGACATCGCGCGGGTGACGCAGGACAGCCTGCGCGAGCAGATCGGCATGGTGACGCAGGACACCTCGCTGCTGCACCGCTCGGTGCGTGACAACATCCTGTACGGCCGGCCCGACGCGAGCGACGCTGAGATGATCGCGGCCGCGCGCCGCGCCGAGGCGGACGAGTTCATTCAGACCCTGTCCGACCCGAAGGGCCGCACCGGCTACGACGCGCACGTCGGCGAGCGCGGCGTGAAGCTGTCCGGCGGGCAGCGCCAGCGCATCGCGATCGCGCGGGTGATGCTGAAGGATGCGCCTATCCTGCTGCTCGACGAGGCGACCAGCGCGCTCGACTCGGAGGTGGAGGCGGCGATCCAGGCCAGCCTGTACCGGCTGATGGAGGGCAAGACCGTGGTCGCGATCGCGCACCGGCTGTCGACGATTGCGGCGATGGATCGGCTGATCGTGCTCGACAAGGGCCGCATCGTCGAGGAGGGCGACCATCGCAGCCTGCTCGCGAAGGGCGGGCTGTACGCCCGCTTGTGGGCGCACCAGAGCGGCGGCTTCCTCGGCGAGGAGGCGGAAGAGGACGGCGACGAAGTCGAGAATAGGGTGGCGACTGGGGCGGAGTAAGCCATCCTTCCTGCGCTCGGAGGCAACTGCCGTCGGGCGTAACGCACGTTTTTTTCCATGACACATCGGGATGCGAGACGGAGGGGCAACACCCCTATGGGGGCATTTCAGAAACCGGCTCGTATTCGTCGCCATGAGCGACTATGCTGCCGCAGTAGCGGGGTTGACCGGGCTTAAAGCGGCAGAACAACAGGCCAGAGCTGTCTCGCCAACACTGTTTCCGCTTGTCCCTCCCAGCCCTCTCCCCGTTCGGCGCTAGCGACAGCGAGTGGAGCCCCACCACAGCGAGGTGACCGAAGTGAGCGTTGTCGTAGACGCAGTCGAGGTGATCCGCGCGGGCACGGGCACGACGCTATCGGATGTCAGCTTTGCCTTGGCGCATGGCGAAAGAGTGGCGGTTATCGGGCCTTCCGGCGCCGGGAAGAGCACGCTGCTGCATGTGATCGGCACGGTGCTGCGGCCCGGTGCCGGTCGTGTGCGGGTATTGGAGCAGGAGCCTTGGAGCATAGACCGCGCCGCCTTGAAGAGGCTGCGCAGCAACATTGGCTTGATCTATCAAGCGCCTCCATTGCCGCCGCGCCAACGGGTGGTGAGCGCCGTGCTGGCTGGCCAGCTGGGGCACTGGCCCGCCTGGAAGTCTTGCCTGTCCTTACTTTACCCGGTCGATATCCCCGGCGCGCAAACGCAGTTGCAACGGCTAGATATGGCGGACAAATTGTTCGAGCGTTGCGATCGGTTGTCCGGCGGGCAATTGCAGCGTGTTGCCATCGCCCGCACGCTATACCAGCGGGCTGAATTGATCCTGGCCGACGAGCCGGTGTCGGCGCTCGATCCGATGCTGGCGAACCAGGTGATCGCTGAGTTGAACAATGAAGCCACCGCGCGCAACGTGACGCTGGTGGCCAGCCTGCACGCGGTCGACCTCGCACTGCATTGGTTTCCACGCATCATCGGTCTTAAAGCCGGGCGCATCGCTTTCGACCTGCCGGTGGCGTGCGTGACCGAGCGCTTGTTGCAAGAGCTGTATGGCAGCGAAGCCCGTTTTCCGCCCACGCAGGACGGTGCTCCTCTGATGATTCCGCGCGCGCGCGTTCCTCGCAACCTATGCAAGTAGCGCCAATCCATCGGCCGGCATGGCCGAAGCGGCGGCGAGCGGGGGCAACCGGATCAGCCCGGCGCCAGCGCGCAAGTGCGGAACCCGGCAAAGATATCGCGTCGCTCGGGCAGGTAGAAATTGCGGTACACGTTGCGGATCAATCGGGAGCGGGTGGCGAAGCTGCCGCCGCGCAGTACGTAGTGGGTATCGAACCAGGGCTGCGAATAATCCGCGTAGGGATCGGCGCTAAAACCAGGGTAGGGATGAAACGGCGATGCCGTCCACTCCCAGATATTGCCGATCATTTGCCTGCAGCCGCTAAGGCTATCGCCTTCCGCACAGGCGGCGACGTCGACACACCAAGCGGCGCGGCCGTCCAGGTTTGCGCGCGACGGCTCCGGGGCGGCCGTGCCCCACGGATAACAGCGTTTTTCGCCGGGGGCGCCTTGTGCCGCTGCGTATTCCCATTCCGCCTCGGTCGGCAAGCGGCGGCCACGCCAGCGGCAGAAGGCTTGCGCCTCGTGCCAATTGACATGCAGCACCGGCTGATCGGGCGCGAGCTCGCTCCATTGGTCGAAGCGGCGCGCCATCCAACGACCTGCACACTGCCGCCAGTGGCCTGGTGCCTGTGCCTGGGCCTGTTCGCGCCAGTTCCAGCCGATATCGCTCCAGCATTCGCGGCGGCGATAGCCGCCGTCTTCGACGAAGGCGAGATATTCGCGGTTGGTGACCGGCGCGCGGGCGATGGTGAACGGTTCGATCACGACCTCGTGTTGCCACTTTTCGTTGTCGAACACGAAACCCTGGTCCGGCCTGGCGCCGAGCAGGAAGCGCCCGCCCGCCAGTTCGACGTCGCCGGGCAAGGCTCCGGCCGGCGGCGGGTCCTGGTTTATCGCCAACGCGGGCGATGGGTAGCCGTGGGTCTGCCAGGAATAGTGAAACGCTTCGCCGTGCATGTCTTCGTGGAACAGGGCCAGTTGGGCGAAATAGCCAAGCTCCGGCTGGTCAGGCTCGCGCTCAAGCCGCTCGAGCACCTGCGTCAACACCTGCTCGGCATAGGCATGCGTGGCCTCGACCGAAGGCAAGGGCAGCCGCCAACGGCTGGCATGCGCCACCTGCGACGAGTCGTACCATGCGTCGGCGTACTCGAGCATCGAAGGCAAAAACCGGCCGTCTGGCAAGCGCCGCAGGCACCAGTACTCCTGAAACCAGGCGATATGGCCGAATTCCCACAGCGGCGGGTTGACGATAGGGTAGTAGGGGCCGAGCCATTGCTGGCCGTCCAGACACTGCAACAAGGCGCAGGTATGCCGGCGGGCATCGCGCAACATTGTGGCAAGACCGATTTCACCGGATGAGCTGCTAGCCATAGCGGTACCCGTTTCCTAAGCCGGCCGGGTCGGTTGCATTGCGCAGCCGGCCCGCCGAAACGTGAACAAGAAACCCGACATGACCGAGTATAAGGCGCTTGGCCCATGAACATCGCCCTCATCACGCCGGCTCGTCCCGGTTCGCACAGCGGTAACCGCAACACCGCCACGCGCTGGGCCCGTTTGCTGCGGCAAGCCGGCCATCGCGTCACACTCGAACAGGAATGGGGCGGCCGCGAAGCCGACGTGATGCTGGCACTGCACGCGCGCAAGAGTCATGCCTCGGCGGCCCGCTTTGCGGCGCAGTATCCGCACAAGCCGTTAGTGGTGGTGTTGACCGGCACCGACCTGTACCGGGATATCCGCTGCGACCCCACCGCCCAAGCGTCGCTACAACTCGCGACCAGACTGGTGCTGCTGCAACAGCAGGGAGTGGAGGAGCTGGATGCCGCGCTCAGGCATAAGACGATGGTCGTCTATCAGTCCGCCCAGCCACTGGCGCAAGCTTCGTCAAGCCGGCGTTTTTTCGAGGTGTGCGTCATCGGCCATTTGCGCGAAGAGAAAGACCCGTTCCGCACGGCGCTGGCGCTGCCTCACCTGCCGCGCCAGTCGCAAATCCGCGTGACTCAGATGGGGCAGGCGCTCAGCGCGGAAATGGCGGACCAGGCGGCCAGGCTGATGCAGGATGAGGCCCGCTATCGCTGGGTGGGCGACGTACCACACTGGAAGGTGCGGCAATACCTGGCGCGCAGCCACTTGATGGTCATCAGCTCGCGGATGGAAGGCGGCGCCAATGTGGTGGCCGAAGCCGTGATGGCCGGCGTACCGGTGGTGGCGTCTGCCGTTTCCGGCAATATCGGGATGCTGGGGCCGGACTATGCCGGGTATTACCCGGTTGGCGACGAACAGGCGCTGGCTGCCCGGCTATGGCTGGCCGAACACGATGCAGACTTCTATCGCCGGCTGCTGCGGCAATGCCGGGCGCGGCAGCCCTTGTTTAGCGAAGACCATGAAAGGCAGAGCCTGGAAAACGTCATGCGCGCGGCTGTTGAACATCCTCCAAGCAGTCGGGGCTATGAAGGAAATGCCGGTTAGCGCCACAGGATTACCCCTGATCCCAGCGGGCGGTCAGGGTTACCGCTGGATCGATCAAGCGCCGGTGACCTGCTGCCGAGCGTGGTGATCGGCACGGTCGGCGGTGGCACCGGGCTGCCGAAGCAGTGGCTATGCCGCGAGCTGATCGGTTGCGCCGGGCGGGCAAATCGTAGCATCTGGCCGAAGAGATGCCGGCTTCAGCCTGGCGCTCGACCTGTCGACGCTCTCCGCGATTGCCGCTGGCGAGTTCGCCGATGCGCATGAACGATGGAGCGGAACCGGCCGGCTACAGTGGGCAAGTAGGCCACTTGCGAGTGCTCTGGAACTTCGGTGAGGTTCTGGCCGCCGTGCCCTCAATGAATGGCGATTTGGCTGGCGCAGTCCAGAGCAGTGGACAGCACAGACCGACCGGGACTACACACTTTCAAGGTACGCCAATCCTCCTGGTGTGGAACACCACCTAATTGAACGGGCGAAAGGGCGCTGATTTGGTGTCAGGAATCGCTACCGTTCACCTTCAAACTGTCGCCTTGCCATCCGCGCTGTGCCTGCCGACCCGGCACGCTGCTGTTCAATGGCAAGTTCAACGACAAGTCCTCCAAAGCGGCAAGCTGTCCGTGGCGGCAGACTAGGGCCGTACCGGGTCTTTTCCTTATCTCGCCGGCCTGTTAGCGCTCCTTGTATTTCGCAGGAGACCGTGAGGTTGCGGCGGTGAGGCAAGAGTTCATCTGGGTGCAATATTTAATCGGTAAATGAAATAAATTCTCGTTGAAAACACGAATGGTAATAGTTACTATTCGTGCTCCAAAAAAAGACCCGAGTCATACCCTCCCCAAAGCACATCGATTCGGCTTGGCACTGAGTGCCAAGCCCGGAGTGGTATGCGCTCGCCACACACAAATTAGACGAGATGCTGTACATGAAGACCTTGCCGCTGTTGCTGGCCCCCATCCTGAGCATGCCCATCTCTGCCGCTGCCCTGGCGGGAGAACAAACTGAAACGCAGCTTGTTTCCGTCACGGTCGAGGGCAGCCGCGCCCCGCTGTACCAGGTGCAGGACGTCAACGTCGGCGCCCTGGGGATGAAGAAAGGGCTGGATGTACCGTTGTCGATCCAGTCCTATTCGGAAAAACTGATCCAGAACCAGGACGCGCACACGGTCCTCGACGTGCTGAAGAACGACCCGTCGGTGCAGAATTCTGCGGTGGGCGGGGCGTTCGACAACATCAGCATCCGCGGCTTCCAGCTCGGCTGGACCAATGCGATGCGCCGCGACGGCATGCCGCTGAGTCCCTTTATGGACGTGCCGCTGGAGAACGTCGAGCGCATCGACGTGCTGAAGGGGCCGTCTGGCTTCCTGTACGGGGCAAATCCGCCGGGCGGCAGCGTCAACTACATTCTCAAGCGCCCGACCGCCGAGCGCTTTGCCAGCGTCAAGGCCGAGGTGCGCAGCTACGACGGCTACTACCTCGGTGTCGATACCGGTGGCCCGCTCAACGAGGCGGAAACCGTCGGTGCCCGTTTCATGGCGGCCGGGGAGAAGGTCGGCGATTTCCACCACAACGGCGATCTGTCGCGCGGCTTCGTCGGTGGGGCGCTCGACTGGAAGCTATCGCCGCAGGCCTTGCTGCGGCTCGATTTCGACTACCAGAACAAGAAGCTGGCGGCACAGCCGCTGATCGGCCCGCAAAGCGACGGCAGCCTGCCGCCGCTGATCAACCCGCGTACGCTGTTGGGGCAGCCGTGGCTGCAGTACGAGACCCGCACCTATAACCTGGGTGGTCGCTTCGACTACCAGTTCAACGACAACTGGTCGTTCACCACCCAGGTCACCCAGTCGGTCAACGACCGTGATGCCGCGTTCCCGGATATCTATACTGTCGCACCCAACGGCGACATCCTCAGCGGCGACATCTTTCTGTCGCGGGGACAAAGCTTCAAGGTACTGTCGACCAACTCGTTCTTTACCGGCAAGTTCGCCACCGGTCCGCTGACGCACAATCTGGTCACCGGCATCTCCACTCGCAACGCCGAATCGCGTGATGGCGGCTTCACCGTGCTGCCGATCACCGTGGGCAATATCTTCCGGCCGGTGTATTCGCCCGAGCCGGCCATTATCGTCGATAAGCCCAAGAACCTGACCAAGAACTACGAGCCCAGCGTGTTCGTCAGCGATCTGATCGAAATCGGCAAGCAATGGGAGGTAATGCTCGGCGCTCGGCGTATCCGTTATCGCCAGGACAGCATGCCGGTGGGCAAGGCGGCCAGCGAATACCAGCAGAATGTGACGATGCCGTCGTACGGCCTGGTCTACAAACCGCTGCCGAATCTCTCCACCTACTACAGCTATTCGGAAGGCTTCGAGCAAGGCGGGGTCGCGCCGTATAACACGGTCAATGCCGGCGAATGGCAGAAGCCGATCAAGAGCAAGCAGAACGAGGTGGGCGTCAAGATGGCGGTCACGCCGAGCCTGATGGTGTCGTCGGCGCTGTTCCGCATCGATAAGACGCTGGAGTTCACCAATAGCCACAACGTGTATGGCCAGGGCGGCACGCAGCGGCATACCGGCGTGGAACTGATCGCCAACGGCCAGCTGACCAGCAATCTGTCGCTGGTTGCCGGTGCCGCCTGGCTTAACGCCGAATTGCTCGATACCGGCGATGCCGCCACCGCCGGCAAGCGCCCGGCCAACGTGCCGCGCGAACAGGCCAACGCCTTCCTCGACTACGCGATTCCGGCCGTGCGCGGGCTGAGCGTCAACGGCGGCGTCTACTACGTCGGCTCCCGTCCTCTCGACAATACCAATACCGTCGACCTGCCGAGCTATACCCGCTTCGACGTGGGCGCACGCTACGTCACCGCTATCGGCGGCACCGCCACGACCTTCCGCCTGGGCGTGCAGAATCTGACCGACAAACGCTACTGGGCCGCAGCCAATTACGGCAGCGTTTGGGAGGGGGCACCGCGCACGGTGTCGTTGTCGGCGCAGATCGATCTGTAAGCCGTTCCGGCTCGCCGCAGTGCGCCATACCAACCGTTCTATCCCATTAGGGATGGGACGGTTTCTCGCCACTGTGACGGCCGGTTCGGCCAACGTTGCAATCGTGCATGGCAGTTCGTCCTGCCCACACCATGAATCCAACCGAACGACTCTTTAGCGATGCCCGGCATATCGGGGTACTGGCAGCGCCGCTGATCCTGACGCAGCTGGCGCAGGTGGCGCTGACCAGCACCGATATCGCGATGATGGGGCTGCTCGGCCCCCACGAGATCGCCGCCGGCGGTCTCGCCATCACCCTGTTCAACCAGCTGCGCACGATGGGCGCCGGGCTGGTGACGTCGACCGGCAACCTGGTCGCCTACGCCAACGGCCAGAACGACGGCGAGCGGATTCGCCGGCTGGTCTGTGCCAGCTTCGCCCTCGCCACGCTGGCCGGTCTGCTGTTCGCCGGCCTGATGCTGCTGGTGGAGCGTCCGCTGCTCTGGCTGGGGCAGGATCCGGCGGTGGCGCGGCAGACCAGTGCCTACCTGCTCGCCGCCGCGCCGGGCATGCTGCCGTGCCTGTGGTTCCAGTCCATCCGCCAGTACACGGTGGGCCTGCGCAAGCCCGGTCCCTTGCTGGCGATCACGCTGGTGTCGATCGGGCTGAACCTGGCGCTGAACTACGGGCTGATGTTCGGCCGCTTCGGCCTGCCCAAGCTCGGCCTGATCGGCATCGCCTGCGCGACCAGCCTGGTCTACCTGCTGTCCTTCCTGATGTTTCTGACGGTGGTACTCGGCCGGGCCGAGCTGGCCCGTCATATGAGCCTGGCGATCTGGCGTGCCGACACCGAGGCGCTCTTGAGCACCTGGAAGATGGGGCTGCCGATCGCCGCCACCTACGGTTCGGAGGCGGCCTTCTTCACCGTGCTGACGCTCTTGATCGGCACGCTCGGCGCCGACGCCCTGGCCGCGCAGACCGTGGCCAACCAGGTGATCTACATCGTGTTCATGATCTCGGTCGGGCTGTCGCACGCCACGTCGATCAGCATCAGTCACGCCTGCGCGCAGCAGGATTTCGGCGGCGCGCGTCGGCTCGGCTATACCGGCCTCGGCCTCGGCGTCGCCGCGATGCTACTGGTGGCGATTCCGTATCTGGCCTCGCCCGGCTGGGTGCTGGCGCCGTTTCTCGACGCACGGGTGGCCGCCAATACCCGGGCGTACGAGCTGGCGGTGGGGCTCTTGGCGATCGCGGCGCTGCTGCAGGTGTTTGACTGCGCGCAGAACGTCGGCGTCGGCATCCTGCGCGGGGCGGGGGACGTGAACAGCTCGTTCCGCATCTCGCTGGTCGGCTACTGGCTGGTGGGGCTGCCGTGCGCCTACCTTGCCGGGCCGGTGCTCGGCTACGGCATCCGCGGCATCTGGCTCGGGCTGCTCTGTGGCCTGGCGACCACCGCGCTGCTGCTGCTGCGCACCTTCGAGCGGCGGCTGGACTACCTGGCCACTCCAACGCTTTCCGGAGCCTGACGATGACCCCATCCACTCAATCCAGAGCGTCGACGGCCGGCGTGCGCTACACGGCGACGTTTGCCGTGCTCAGCGGCATTCTCCTTGCGATCGGCCTGGCGGCGCTGTGCCACGGTACGCTGGCCTTGTCGCCGCGGGCGGCGCTGGACGCCTTGCTGACGCCGTCGGCCGACAGCCGCACCGCCTCGCTGCTGGTCGGCGAGCTGCGGCTGCCCCGTTTCATCGCCGGCGCCTTGGTCGGCGCGGCGCTGGCCGCCTCCGGCGTGCTGATGCAGGCGATTATCCGCAACCCGCTGGCCGACCCGACGCTGACCGGGGTGGTCAGCGGCGCGGCGCTGGCGGTGGTGGCGGCGATCCTGCTGTTCCCGGCGATTCCGGCCGTCTGGCACCCGGCCCTGGCGATCGCCGGCGGCTTGTTTAGTGCGGCGCTGTCGACCGCGTTGGCGTGGCGCGGCCAGCTCTCGCCGGTGCGGCTGGCGCTGGCGGGGCTGTCGGTCGCCGCGCTCGGCAGCGCCGGCACCATCAGCCTCTTGATGTCGGCCGGCCCGCAGGCCGGGCCGATCTTCTACTGGCTGGCCGGCGGATTGGCCGGCATCGGCTGGCAGCAGGTCGACCTGGTGCTGCCGTGGCTGGTGGTCGGGCTGGGGCTGGCCATGCTGTTTGCCCCGATCCTCAACGTGATGGCGCTCGGTGACGAGGCGGCCGAGGCGGTCGGGCTCGACCTGCTGCGCTGGCGGCTGATCCTCGGCGCGCTGGCGGTCGGTCTGGCTGCCGCGGTGGTCGCGATCGCCGGCCCGGTCGGTTTCGTCGGCCTGTGCGTGCCGCACCTGATGCGGTTGTGGCTGGGCCGGGATCAGCGGGTGCTGCTGCCGGCGGCGGCGCTCGGCGGGGCCTTGCTGGTCACGGCGGCGGACCTGCTGGCGCGTACCGTCGCCGCCCCGCGCGAGCTGCCGGTCGGCTTCCTGACCGCGCTGTGCGCCACGCCGCTGTTGATCGCGCTGATACGCCGCGATGGCCAGGGAGGTCGGGCATGAGCGCCGTCATCAACAACGTCGCCGTGACGGCGCAGCTCACGTCACGCCGGGTGCTGGGCATCGTGGCGCTGCTGGTGGGTCTGATCGCGCTGACCGTCGTCGCCAGCCTGTGGCTGGGGGCGGCCGAGTTGCCGTTCGGCGTGCTGTGGAACGCGCTGCTGCATCGCGACAGCCAGCCCGGCATCGCGATGGTGGTGTGGGAGATGCGCCTGCCGCGCATCGTGCTGGCCTTGCTGATCGGCCTGCACTTCGCCGCCAGCGGCCTGGTGCTGCAGGGCGCCTTGCGCAACCCCTTGGCCGAGCCGGGCATCCTCGGCATCTCGTCCGGGGCGACGCTGGCGGTGATGCTGTGGTTGTTGGTCGGCGTATTCGCCGGCAGTACCGATAGCAGCCGGCTGCTCGCCTTCAGCCCGACGCTGATGCCGTTGGTGGCGCAGCTGGGCGGCATTCTCAGCGTGTTCGCCGTGTACGGCCTGGCTTGGCGCCGCGGCACCGCGCCGGCACGGCTGATCCTGATGGGCGTGGCGGTCGGCGCAACGCTGTACGCCTGCGCGATGACCATCCTGGCTGGCTGGGGCTCGAGCCGCATCGAGGTGGTGCTGACCTGGCTGGCTGGCAACCTGTACGGGCGCGAATGGCCGCACGTGCTGCTGGTGCTGCCGTGGATGGTGTTGATGCTGATCGCGCTGCCGCTGGTGCTGCCGCGGGTGCAGCTCTTGTCGCTCGGTGACGAGGCGGCCAGCAGCCTGGGCCTGCACGCCGAAGCGTGGCGCTTGGGCGCGCTCGCCTTCGCCGGCTTTGCCGCGGCGGCCGCGGTCGGCGTGGCCGGGCCGGTTGCCTTTGTCGGCCTGATCGCGCCGCACCTGGCGCGGCAATTGGTCGGCGGGCCGCTGACCCGGGTCGCGCCGGTCGCGCTGCTGCTCGGCGCGCTGGTCACCCTGCTGGCCGATCTGGCCGGCCGCCTCGTGCTGCTCCCGACGGAAATCCCGGTCGGCGCGATCACTCCGTTGATCGGTGCGCCGCTCTTTCTCTACCTCCTTGCCAGGCGTTGAGTATGTCGCTGACCTGCAATAATCTTTCTCTGAATTATGGTGCGCGCACCATCGTCGAACCGCTGTCGCTGACGCTGGAATCCGGCCGCATCACCACTTTGCTCGGACCGAACGGCTGCGGCAAGAGCACGCTGCTGCGCGGCCTTGCCGGTTTGCTCACGCCTGCTTCCGGCCAGGTACAGCTCGACGGCAAGCCGCTGAGCGACTGGTCGCGCAAGCAGCTCGCCCGCCGCATCGCCTTCCTCAAGCAGACGCAGGACATCCCGGAGGGACTCTCGGTACTCGATCTGGTGCGGCATGGCCGCTTCCCGCACCGCCCGCTGTGGGGCGGCGAGCAGAGCGAGGACCGGGCCGCGGTCGAGTGGGCGCTGCGCGTGACCGACCTGGTGTCGATGCGAGACCGCCCGCTGCTCGAGCTGTCCGGTGGCGAACGTCAGCGGGTCTGGATCGCCACCGCGCTGGCGCAGCGCGCCGACATCCTGCTGCTCGACGAGCCGACCACCTATCTGGACCTGGGTCATCAGCTCGAGGTGATGCAGCTGTTGCAGCACCTCAACGCCGAGTTCGGCCTGACGCTGGTGATGTCCTTGCACGACCTCAACCAGGCGATGCGTTTCTCCCACCGCGCGCTGGTGCTGCAGCAAGGCCGGCTGATCGCCGACGGCGTGCCGGTCGACATCCTCGCGCCCGAGTTGCTCGGACAGGTGTACCGGGTGAGGGCGGCACTGATCGACGGCGCCGCGGACGGCCTGCCGGTGTGCCACTTCGAGGGGGCGCTACAGCGTCCAGAGCCGGCGGTGGTGGAGGCATGATGAGCCCGTCCGATTTGGCCCCTTGCTATTCCCGCCGCTCGCTGCTGCGCCTGTTCGGTGCGCTGGCCGTGCTGGCGCCGGCCTCGGCGCAGGCATTGACCCGGCTGAAGGACGACCGCGGCCATACGCTCACCTTCAACAGCCCGCCGCAGCGCATCGCGACGATTTCCTACACTGGCGCCGACACCGCGCTGGCGCTCGGCGCCCAGGTGGTGGCGGCGACTTTCATGGTGCGCAACCGCCACCCGGCCTACCTGCTCGACCGGCTGGCGCAGGCCAAGAGCCTCGGCCAACGTGCCGCGCCCAATCTGGAGCTGCTGGCGCTGGCGCGCCCGGACCTGATCGTCGCGATGCAGCGCTACACCGAGGCCAACGCCGAGCGGTTGGAGAAGATCGCGCCGTACCTGGCGTTGCGGCTGGAGACCTTCGGCGACAGCGGCCACAGCATCGCCCTGATCGGCCAGGCGCTGGGCCGCAGCGCGGCGGCCGAGCGGCTGAACCGCGACTTCGCCCGCGACCTGGCTCAGCTGGCCGGCCGGATGCCGGCGGCGCAGCGGCCGCGCTACCTGTTCATCTGGGGCGCCGGGATGGCGCCGTGGGCGTTCTACAACGAGAACATGACCTGCTCTATCCTCAACGCGCTGGGCGGCGTCAACGTGGCGGGCGGCAACCCGACGCCGAACGTGCCGGACAACACCGCGTTCGAGATGAGCCTGGAGGCGATCCTTCAGGTCGACCCGGAGGTGATCTTCGTCTACGACTACGGCCCCGCGCGGGTGTTCGAGACCAACCCGATCTGGCCGCACCTGAAGGCGGTGCGACAGGGGCGGGTGGTGTACGTGCAGGATCACTGGATCGAGTCGTTCGGTCCGGTGGCCCGCCAGGTGGTGATGCACGAGGCGGCGCAGGCGCTGTATCCGGGCCGATTCGCGCCGGTCGATATACGGCGGGTAGCGCAGCGCTATCTGTGATGGGCTGGCCGACCGAGTTGTCTTTCCGCGGCCCGGCGGGAATAATCTCGGCTCATCGAACGCACAGGGCAGGGACAGAACATGTTGATAGGCGAATCCAGGGTCGAACGGTTAGTGGTGCACCGGGTCGGTAACCCGGCGCGCGATGAGAGCCTGCAACTGTCCGAGCGCGCCTCGTCGGTGGACGACGAGGTGTCGGCGCTGCTGCTCGACGGCTATCTGAAGGGCATCGTCTCGGACAAGAAGAAATACCAGTTCTTCCACGAGTCCGAGCTGAACCTGAACGAGATCTACCACTACTCGCGGCAGTTCTTCCGCGGCGAGCTGGATTTCCTCGACGTGTCGCACCGCATCGCCAAGCATCTGTACGCGCGCTCGCAGCACCCGAACATCAGCGCCGGCGACCTGCTGGTGATCCTGTTCAGCAATCTGTCCGACGGCGAGACCAGCCAGCGCGGCCTCGGCGTGTTCAAGTCGGAGATCCGCGACGAGTTCCTCACCCTGGTCGATTCGGGCGACGTGATCGACATCCGTCACGCCACCGGCATCAACCCCAAGCTGATCGACAAGGGCGCGCTGATCCTGGAAAACGGCCCGACCGTGTACGCGGTCGACCGGCTCGGCCATCAGGCCAAGTTCTGGCTGGACGACTTCCTGAAGGCGATGCGCGTGCCGGACGCGGCGTCGAGCAGCCGCATGGTGGCGAGCGTGGTCGAGCAGCTGTCCGGCGAGATCGAGGACCCGGTCGAGCAGGGGCGCTTCAAGGACGAGTTGCTGACGCTGTGCAGTGGCGAGGAGGAGGTGTCGGCCAGCCAGGTCAGCACGATGGCGGAGAAGTTCGTGCCGCGCGAGCAGGTCAGCCAGGCCTTCGACAGCGCCGCCGAATCGTACGGCTTTTCTCTCGACGAGGAGGCGCGGCTGCCGGCGCAGGGCATGGCCAAGCGGCTGGAGCGCACGCTGAGCAAGGTCAATATCCCGCACGGCATCAGCCTGCTCTTGCCCTCGGGCATGACGCTGCAGAACGTCCAGTCGCTCAGCGACGAGGGCGAGCTGACCGTGACCTTGAAGCTGTCGCGGCGCGACTGAGTTTAGATCGGTCACCAAGGTTGGCCGAACGGGGGGGGGGGGGGCGGCTTCGCTTTCGGCTAACCTTGGCATGCCATATAAAAAAGCACCGCGTTCCCGATAGGGGCCGCGGTGCTTTTTCATGGTTCTTTACGGTATTGAGGGGACGCGTGCTTGGGGCGTGGCCTTGTCGGTCTCGCCCGACAGGCGACCTCCTTTCTTTGCTTCGCCAAAGAAAGGAGGCAAAGAAAGGCGACCCCGATGCGCTGGCCTTCGGCTTCCCTCTCGCCTGCCAAGTGGCCAAGCGCCGCCGAACTCGCCCCGCGCTAACGTCGCGGGACTCGAACAAGCGGCGGCTTAAAACCTGCTCGCTTGACGATCGCTCGGCAGTGCAAAGGGGATGGGCAGGATGATTGCAGCGGACTTGAATTCGCTAAGGATTCACCCTTACTGGGGCGTGATTCTCCAAGACTATCCAAGCTGCTCTTATCCTTATGGATCACGCTACCCCGCCCGCGAGCAGCGCGGCGTAGCGCGCCAGGTCGACGTTGCCACCCGACACCACGACGCCGACCCGCTTGCCCTGCAAGTCGAGCTTGCCGGACAGCACCGCCGCAGCGGCGAGGCAGCCGGTGGGCTCGACCACCAGCTTCATCCGCCCGGCGAAGAAGCGCATCGTCTCGACCAGCTCGGCGTCGCTGACGGTGACGATGTCGTCGACCAGCGCGCGCAGCACCGGGAAGGTCAGCTCGCCCAGATGCTGGGTCTGCGCGCCGTCGGCGATGGTGCTTGGCGTGTCGATGTGGACGATCTCGCCGCGGCGCAGGCTCTGCTGCGCGTCGTTGCCGGCTTCCGGCTCGACGCCGATGACGGTGCAGTCAGGGTTCAGCGCCCGCGCGGCGACCGCGCAGCCGGACAGTAGCCCGCCGCCGCCCAGACACACCACCAGCGTGTCGAGCGGGCCGACCTCTTCGATCAGTTCCTTGGCCACCGTGCCCTGGCCGGCCATCACATGCGGGTGGTCGTACGGCGGGATCAGCGTCAGGCCGCGCTCGGCGGCGAGACGCCGGCCGAGCGCCTCGCGGTCCTCGCGATAGCGGTCGTACAGCACCACTTCGGCGCCGTAGCCGCGGGTGGCGGCGATCTTGATCGCCGGCGCGTCCTCGGGCATCACGATGGTGGCCTGCACCCCCAACAGCCTCCCGGCCAGCGCGATCGCCTGCGCGTGGTTGCCGGACGAGTAGGCGATCACCCCGGCGGCGCGCTGTTCAGGGCTGAACTGGGCGATGGCGTTGTAGGCGCCGCGAAACTTGAACGCCCCCATGCGCTGGAAGTTCTCGCACTTGAACAAGAGCTCGGCGCCGGTCAGCGCGTCGGCGGTCGACGAGGTCAGCACCGGGGTGCGGTGCGCGATGCCGGCAATGCGCCGGTGGGAGGCCACCACGTCGTCGTAGCTGATGGCGAGGGTCGGGGAGCGAGTCATCGGTCTGCCTTTCATAGAGGAGGTCGGTGAGAGCGGGGAGGGTCGCCCGATGCGGTCGGCCTCATGCTAGCCCCGGTGCGGCGCCGGGTAAATGCGCCTGGCCGGCCCGAATGCAAACAGCCCGGCCGAGGCCGGGCTGTTTGCTCAGCGCCGGAGCGCCAGGATCAGGACTTCACCCACACCCCGCCGCTGCTTGGCACATCGCCCTGCGTCCACCACTTGGCGCAGTACTTGGCGCCCTGGTAGCTGACGCAGGCGCCGCCGCCGTAGGCGACGCTCGCCGACCAGGTGGAGAGGCCGCCCGTCAGCTGCTTCCACACCGACGCCTGGCCCGGCACGTCGCCCTGCGTCCACCACTGCGCCTGGTAGCTCGCGCCGTTATAGCTGACGGTGTTGCCGGCAACATAGACCTGGCTGGCCGACCACGGCGCGTTCGGTGTCGGCGTGCCGCCGCCCGAACCGCTGCCGCCGCCGTAGCTGCCGTCCTTGCTCACGCCGCTACCCCAGTGGGCGTTGAGGCCGGCGAACGCGGCCGAGAACGCGCCGGCGCTCTGTACGACGCCGGAGCAGGTCGGCGAGGCGGTGTTGGAGGTGCCGCCGGGGCAGGCCTGGTCGCGGCCGGCCGACCAGATGCCGATCAGGCCGAGGTTGTTGCTGGCGGCGAAGCCGGCGAGCCGGCTGGCATTGGCGAGGGTGAACACCTCCTTCTGGGTATCGTTGACGCCGATCATCGGCGTCACCCCGACCAGTTGCCACAGCTGCGCGTTGGTCTTGATCTGGCCGGCCGCCTTGTAGGCGCTGTCGAGCTGGGTGTACAGCGAGCTGGCCGCCTGCACCGCCGCCGCGCCCATGTCGGCGGTGTCCTGGCCGTAGTCCATCGCCATCACGTTGACCGCGTCGAACACCACCTTGTTGCGGATCGCCGAGTTGACCACGTTCAGCCCGTCCTGGGTCAGGCCGTACGGCATCACCGGCAGCGTCAGCGTCACGTGCAGCGTCTTGCCCTTGGCGGCGGCGTTCTTCTGCAACTGCGCGATCGCCTGCGAGCGGCGTTCGATCGAGGTCGGGTCGGCCGCGGCGGCGCCTTCGATATCGAAGTCGACGTGGCTCAGGCTGTAGGTGTCGATCACGGTCTGGTAGGCGCTAGTGAGAGCGCCGACGCTGCCGCAGGCCTGCGCGAGCGGGGTGCCGTTGGCGCCGCCGAACGACACCGCCACCTCGCCGCCCTTGGCACGGTAGCGGCTGATGCCGCCGGAAATCGCGGTGAGCAGGTCGGAGCTGATCCCCGGCCCGATGTTCTGCACCCCGCCCCACGACGGCGTGCAGCTGCTGCTGCCGGCGACCACGAAGGCCAGGTTGAACTGTTGCAGGCCCTGGCGTACGCCGATCTGGTCGATCACCGGGGTCGGCCAGGCGGTCATGTCGACGTAGGGCGCGTAGGCGGTGGCGGCCGCGGCGGTGCCGGTCACGACACACAGGCCGAGCAGGCTGGCGGAGAGAATGGCTTTCACTAGGGCTCCTGGGTGTTGTTGGTGCTTGTGCCTGGCCGGCGTGTTGGCGAGTGCCGAGCAGCGAAATCATCAAACGGGCAGATTTAATGCCATTTGATTGTCAATTTTTCTTTTATTTTGAAGATATATGCAAGAAAAATTCATATTAACTATTCATTGAGACGATGAAACACAGGATGATTTACTGAAAGGTTCGGTTTGGCCGCGGCTTTGCGCGCGGGTTGTTATTTAAAGCGAGTGAGAATTATTGCTGTTTTATCGGGTAGGCCCGCCCGGAACAGTGTGGTTTTCGCGGATCATCCATGGCGGCGGCCGCTCCCGGCCACCGTGTCCATCGATCAAGCGGCCAATAGAAAAAGCCCCGCAATGCGGGGCTTTTCGCCGAACCTTGGCCGAAGCGTTTACTTCTCGACGAAGGCGCGTTCGATCACGTAGTCGCCCGGCTCGCCGATGCGCGGCGACACTTCCAGGCCGAAGTGGTCGAGCATCGCGGCGGTGTCTTTCAGCATTGCCGGGCTGCCGCACAGCATCGCGCGGTCGTCGAGCGGGTTGATCGGCGGCAGGCCGATATCCTTGAACAGCTTGCCGCTCTTCATCAGGTCGGTGAGGCGGCCGTTGTTCTTGTACTTCTCGCGGGTCACGGTCGGGTAGTAGATCAGCTTCTCACGCACCATCTCGCCGAAGAACTCGTTGTTCGGCAGCAGGTTCTCGATCAGGTCCTGGTAGGCCAGCTCGTTGATGTTGCGCACGCCGTGCACCAGGATGACCTTCTCGAAACGCTCGTAGGTTTCCGGGTCCTGGATCACGCTGATGAACGGGGCGAGGCCGGTGCCGGTCGACAGCAGGTAGAGGTGCTTGCCCTCGTTCAGGTCGGACACCACCAGCGTGCCGGTCGGTTTGCGGCTGACCAGGATGTTGTCGCCGACTTGCAGGTGCTGCAGGCGCGAGGTCAGCGGGCCGTCCTGCACCTTGATGCTGAAGAATTCCAGATGTTCTTCGTAGTTCGGGCTGGCGATGCTATAGGCGCGCATCAGCGGGCGGCCGTTCACTTCCAGACCGATCATCACGAACTGGCCGTTCTCAAAACGCAGGGATTCGTCCCGGGTGGTCTTGAAACTGAACAGGGTGTCATTCCAGTGGTGGACGCTCAACACGCGCTCGGTCGCCATCGTTGCCATTCGCTAATCGCCTGAATAAAAATCGAAAACCGTATTCTACTGGCCTTGAGGGCCGGCTGTCGCGGGCTTTGATGTGATAGTTTGTCCCATCTTAATTCCCGCAGACTATAAGAGGGCCGCGCGTTAGAGCAGTTTCCCTTGTCCGACAATACGTTGCGAACGCGTCTCTTTAACGTTGGCCGAACGGAGTAGGGCGGCACTCAATCGGCGTCGAGACGGCGCAGCATGCGGTGTTTGCCGGCCTCGCCGGGCTGGCAGTCGACGAAGCCGGCGGCGGCGAACAGCGGCGTGGTGCCGGTCCAGGCGAAGGCGTTGGCGAGCCTGCCGTCGGCGGAGTGCTGCACCGGGTAGCCCTCCAAGAACGTGGCACCGTGGTCGCGGGCGAGCTCGATCGCGGCGGCCAGCAGCGCGTGCGCGACGCCCTGGCCGCGCATCCCTGGCTTGACGAAGAAGCACTGCACGCACCAGGCGTCGGCGTCGTCCGGGCCGGCGAGCTTGCGACTGGCGCTCAGCCGGGCGAAGTCGCGCTTTCGGCCGACCCTGACCCAGCCGACCGGCGTGTCGCCGGCGAATGCCAGGCAGCCGAGCAGCCGGCCGTCGGCGAGCTCGGCCGCCAGCGCCCGGCGGTTCGGTTCGCCGCATTGCGCCTTGTAGGCGTTGCCGCGCAGATGCCAGAACTGGCACCAGCAGCCGCCGCAGGCGCCGTTGGCGCCGAACAGCGCCTCCAACAGCGGCCAGTCGTCGCGGCTGATCGGCCGGGTGGTGTAGTGTGGCATCTGCATGCTCCTCAAGGTTGGCCGAACGGCCTGTTGTCCGGTGCGGGAAGTCAGGCGCGCTCGGCCGGGCCGCCGAGCCGCTGATAGCTCGGGTGGTCGGGCGGCACCAGTTCGGCGGTGAGGAAGTCGATGAAGCTGCGTACCGCCGGCACCAGGCCGCGCCGGCTCGGAAACGCCGCGTGCAGGATGCCGCCGGGCACTTCGAACGCCGGCAAGAGCGGCACCAGCCGGCCGTCGTTCAGCGCCTCGTGGCACACCAGCGTCGGCAGCATCGCCACGCCGATCCCGCCGATCGCCGCATCGGCCAGCAGCACCATGTCGTCGCTGATCAGCCGCGGCGTGTCGATGATCACCGTGTGCTCGTGACCATCGCCGTCCATCAGGGTCCATTGGCCACGGCCGTCCGGGCGCTGCATCACCAGCGCCGGGAAGCGGGCGAGCTCGGCCGGGCTCGTCGGCGTGCCATATTCGGCGAGCAGCGCAGGGCTCGCGACCACCGTCACCGTGCTGATGCCGATCCGGCGCGCCACCAGGCTGGCGCTGTCCTCGATCTGGTTGCGCACCCTGAGTGCCACGTCGATGCCTTCCTCGATCAGGTCGACGCGGCGGTTGGTGATGTCGAGCCAGACACGCACCTGCGGGTGGCTCTGCATGAAGCGGGTAAGCACCGGGGCGAGCAGGGTCTTGGCGAGCAACTCCGGGCAGCTGACCCGGATCAGCCCGCGCGGCTCGGCCTGCACCCGGGCGATCGCCTCGTCGGCGGCGTCGGCTTCGGCCAACATCGCCTGACAGTGTGCGTAGTAGCTGCTGCCGACCTCGGTCAGCGCCAGCCGCCGGGTGGTGCGCTGCAACAACCGCACGCCGAGCTTGTCCTCCAGCTCGGCGACGCGTCGCGACAGCCGCGACTTGGGGATGCCGAGCTCGCGGCTGGCGGCGTTGAAGCCGCCGTGCTCGACCACCTTGGCGAAGTAGAACAGGTCGTTGAGATCGCGCATGGGTGTTCTATCAGTGGAACAATGTTTCCGATTTTGACCGTCTAGTGGCGATTGGTGCAATTCCCTACCATGCACTCATCGCTGCTCTGCCAGCTCAACGACCAAGAAGGACACACCATGAAACTGCTGCACATCGACTCCAGCGTACTCGGCGACAACTCGGTATCGCGCCTCTTGTCGGCCGAGCTGGTCAAGGCCGTCAAGGCCCGTCACCAGGACGTCCGCGTCACCCAGCGCGACGTGGCCGCTAACCAAATCGCCCACCTGTCGGGCGAAATCCTCGGCGCCGGCTTCATGCCCGAATCGGACTGGAACGCCACCCAGCGTGCCGAGCGCGCGCTGACCGACGAGCTGATCAACGAATTCCTCGCCGCCGACGTGGTGGTGATCGGCGCGCCGATGTACAACTTCTCGATCCCGTCGCAGCTGAAGGCGTGGATCGATCGCATCGCCGTCGCCGGCCGTACCTTCAAGTACACCGAAACCGGCCCGGTCGGCCTCGCCGGTGGCAAGAAGGTGCTGATCGCCTCCAGCCGCGGCGGCTCGTACAGCAGCGAACAGGGCCGCCTGATGGACTTCCAGGAAGACTACCTGAAGACCGTGATGGGCTTTGTCGGCATCACCGACGTGGAATTCATCCGCGCCGAGACCGTCAATATGGGCGACGAGAACCGCAAGCGCGCCATCGCTGACGCCAAGGACGCGATCGCCGGGCTGGCACTGTAAGTTGCCGTAGCAAAAAACGGGGGCCTTGTGCCCCCGTTTTTATTTGGACCAGTTCAGGAAGGAAAACGATGAAGGGTCACCGTTACCGCATCACCGTCGAGCCGCTCGACGGCGCAATGGACACCGCCGTGCCGTTCAGTTTCGAGGCGGTCAGCCACGACGAGCTGTTCGGCATCGTCGAGCGGGTGCGCGCCAGCGGCCGCTGGGACGCCGACACCGCCGCTCAGCTGGCGGTGGGGCTGAAGCTGTTTGGCGAGGTACTGCTGCAGGAACGCAAGAGCGAGCTGTTCACGCCGCTGACCGGCGGGTCGTTCAAGGAATTCATGCAGGGGTTCAAGGCGGCGATGCAGGCCGGGCCGGACGGCGCCAGTCGTTAATGCGGCCCGCGGCCGCGCCAGGTTTCCGGGTTGAAGTCGGACAGTTCGATGCGGCCGAAGTCGCGCGGCCACTCGTAGTGGTGCGAGGTGGCCTGTCCCGGTTCGCCGGCGAGGAAGCTGGTCTCGTCGACCGACGCCAGCAGCCAGCTGCCGGCGTACCAGACGAAGCTGTAGTCGGTGCTCCAGCGCCAGGCGCTGCCGCCGTACTGGTGCAGGCTGAAGCGGCTGTGCCCGAGTGAGACGCTGACGAACGGGTCGCCGATCAGGCCGCCGCAGCTCGAGCAGTACACCATGTGGTCATTGCGCGCGGTGAGCTTCAGCGAGCCGTTCTTCTGCTTCTCGAGGATCAACAGCGGCCGCTGGCCGGAGCGGAAGTCGCCGGGCATCACGTCCTCGTCGCGTTCCAGCACCAACAGGTAGTCGAGTCGGCCGTTGCCGTTCAGATCGTTGTGCAAGAGCTCGATCACCCCGTAGCCGTCCGGCACGAACGGCCGCACCTCTGCCGGGATGCGGTTTTCCGGTAGCGGACGGTGGATCTGGCCGGCGGCGAACGCCAGCGGCGTCAGCAGACACAGGAGCAGGGCAAGGCAGTAGCGCAACAGGGACATGGCTAGTGGCGAGAAGACAACGCCGGCCAGTATAAGCCGCCGTACCGTCGTGTGCAGCAGCGCATTACACTTTGAGTAGAGCAACCCACCGGGAGCCGATCATGGACCTGTTCGATCGTCTGGCCGAGGAACGCATCCGCGAGGCGCAGGCGCGCGGCGAGTTCGAGCACCTGCCCGGTGCCGGCGCGCCGCTGCAGCTCGACGACTGGTCGCGGGTGCCGGCCGAGCAGCGGATGGCGTATCAGATACTCAAGCGCGCCGGCTGCCTGCCGCCGGAGGTGGAGGCGCGCCGCGAGGCGCAGGCCTTGGCCGAACAACTCGGCGGGCTCGATCCGGAACAACGCGAGCGCGGCCTGAAGCGGCTGGCGCTGCTCAATATCCAGCTGACCGACGCCGGCCTGCCGCCGGTGACGCTCGCCGACGCCTACGGCGCGCGGGTGCTCGCCAAGCTCGGCCGCGAGCCGCACTGACCCCCTGAGGTGACGGGACCTATACCCAGTCGCGCACCGGCAGGAAACGCTCGGTCAGCGCCGCCTCGGGCGAGCCCGGCTCTGGCTGGTAGCCGTATTCCCAGCGCACCAAGGGCGGCATCGACATCAGGATCGACTCGGTACGGCCGCCGGTCTGCAGGCCGAACAGCGTGCCGCGGTCCCAGACCAGGTTGAATTCGACGTAGCGGCCGCGCCGGTACAGCTGGAACTGCCGCTCGCGCTCGCCCCAGGGCAGCGCCTTGCGGCGTTCGACGATCGGCAGGTAGGCGTCGACGAAGCCGTTGCCGACCGCCTGCATGAAGGCGAAGCTGGTGTCGAAGTCCGGGCTGTTCAGGTCGTCGAAGAACAGTCCGCCGACGCCGCGCGCCTCGCCGCGGTGCTTCAGATGGAAGTACTCGTCACACCAGGCCTTGTACTTCGGGTAGGTGTCGGCGCCGAACGGCGCGCACAGGTCGCGCGCGGTGCGATGCCAGTGCACCACGTCGTCCTCGAAGCCGTAGTACGGGGTCAGGTCGAAGCCGCCGCCGAACCACCACACCGGCGCCTCGCCGTCCTTCTCGGCGATGAAGAAGCGCACATTGGCGTGGCTGGTCGGGATGTAGGGGTTTTCCGGGTGGATCACCAGCGACACGCCCATCGCCTCGAAGCGCCGGCCGGCCAGCTCCGGACGGTGCGCGGTGGCCGACGCCGGCAGCGCGTCGCCGGTCACATGCGAGAAATTGACGCCGGCCTGCTCGAACACCTGGCCGGCGGTCAGCACCCGGGTCAGCCCGCCGCCGGCGCCGCTGTCGCGGCTCCAGGCGTCCTCGACGAAGCGCGCCCGGCCGTCGGCGCCTTCCAGCGCGGTGCAGAGGCGGTTTTGCAGGTCGAGCAGGAAGGTTTTGACCAGGCGGGGATCGGGCAGGCTCATGATGTCTCGGCGTGAATAGATCGGGCGATGGCCGGCATTCTACCGCGTCCGCGGCGCTTGAGGCGGTGCGCGCCAGCCCGAACAGATGCACTAGCATAGAAGTAGGAAGATTCAACCCGTAGCCGTCAACAAAGAACCACGCCGTGGCCTTGACCACTAGGCCAGCGCCATTGTTGGCGGCTTTACTCAAACCGGAGATGGCATGATTACGTTGTATACCTGGGGTACCCCGAACGGGCGCAAGATTTCGGTCATGCTGGAGGAGCTCGATCTGGCGTACCAGGTGCGGACCGTCAACATCAGCCAGCACGAGCAGTACACGCCGGCGTTCCTGGCGATCAGCCCGAACAACAAGATTCCGGCGCTGATCGATAGCGAGGGCCCGGACGGTGTGCCGATCAGCGTGTTCGAGTCGGGCGCGATCCTGGTGTACCTGGCCGAGAAGACCGGCAAGCTGCTGCCGAAGGACGGCGCGGCGCGCTACCGGGTGATGCAGTGGCTGATGTTCCAGATGGGCAATTTCGGGCCGTTCCTCGGCCAGGCGCACCACTTCAACCGCTTCGCGCCGGAACCGGTGCCGTACGCGCAGCAGCGCTACAACAAGGAGGCGCAGCGCATGTACCGCGTGCTCGACCAGGCGCTGGCGCAGCATCCCTTCGTCGCCGGCGACGAGCTGTCGATCGCCGACATCGCGCTCTACCCATGGGCGGCGCGCCACGAGTGGCAGAACGTCTGCCTCGCCGAGTTTCCGCACGTGCAGCGCTGGTTCGACACGCTGTCGACGCGGCCGGCGTTCCAGCGCGGCATGGCGGTGCCGACGCCGTAAACGCCCGCGCTACGGCCGACGTCGATCGCTCAACAGCCCCGCGGCGTCACGGTCGCGGGGCTGTTGCATTGTCAGGGTTGGCCGAACTGGGTCAGCCGTGCTGCTGCAGCGCGGCTTGCGGCGTCTTGCCGACCGCCTTGCGGGTCAGCGCGTTACCGTCGCCGTGTTTCAGCCGCACGAACAGCAGCGTCGACACCGAGGTGATCACGCCGAGCGTAACGAAGGTGATCTGGAAGGCGCGCGACAGCTCGGTGCCGGCCAGCCAGCTGCTGCCCTTGTAGCCGTTGAGCAAGGCGGCGCTGACCGCGATGCCGAAGCTGATCGCCAACTGCTGCGCCACCGCCAGCATGCCGTTGCCGGAGCTGACCTCGCTCGGTTTCAGGTCGGCCAGCACCAGGGTGTTCATGCTGGTCATCTGCACCGAGTTGATCGCGCCGTACAGCGCCAACAGCGGCACCAGCAGCATGAGCGGGGTGTCGGGCCCGGCCAGCGCGAACAGCGCGGTGGCGGCGGCCAGCGCCAGGGTGTTGTAGATCAGGATTCGTCGGTAGCCGAGGCGTTCGATCAGCGGTGTCACCCGCGACTTGGCGGCGATCGCCGCCAGCGCCACCGGCGCCAGCATCCAGCCGGCCACCGCGGCGGAGTGGTGGAAGGCGACCTGCAGCATCAAGGGCAAGAGCAGCGGGATGCCGCCGGTGCCGAGCCGGCTCGCCAGGTTGCCGGCGATGCCGATCCAGAAGGTGCGCAGCCGGAACAGCCCCAGGCCGATCAGCGGGCTGCTGGTCAGCGGGGCGTGGCGCACGTAGCCGCCGAGCATCGCCAGGCCGCAGCCGGCCAATAGCAGCGCCGACCACAGCGAGCCGGCCGCCTCACCGGCCAGCTCCAGCCCCAGCGACACCAGCACCAGGCCGCCGCCGAACAGCGCGAAACCGGCGATGTCGAGCCGGCCGACCCGGGCTTTGAAGTCCGGCATCACCCGGCGCGCGTAGCAGATCCCGGCCACGCCGATCGGCAGGTTGATCAGGAACACCCAGTGCCAGCTCGCCACCTCGACCAGCCAGCCGCCGAGCAGCGGGCCGAGCACCGGGCCGACCAGGCCCGGCATGGTGACGAAGTTCATTACGGTGAGCAGTTCGGAGCGCGGGAAGGCGCGGATCAGTGCCCGGCGCGCGACCGGCATCATCATCGCGCCGCCGATGCCCTGCAGCACCCGAGCGGCGACCAGCACGCCGAGTGTCGGCGACAGCGCACAGGCGAGCGAGCCCAGGGTGAACAGCGCGACGGCGACGGTGAATACGCGGCGAGTGCCGTAGCGGTCGGCCAGCCAGCCGCTGACCGGGATCAGCAGCGCCACGGTCAGCGCGTAGCTGATCACCGCCGACTGCATTTCCAGCGGCGAGCGTTGCAGGCTGGCCGCCATCGACGGCAGCGCGGTATTCAGGATGGTCGCGTCGAGGGTCTGCATGAACAGCGCCATCGCGGCGATCCACGGCAATCCCTTGAGCGAGGCGGAAGCGGCGGCCTCAAGACTAGGGGTTTCGTTATCCACGGTATTGTTAGCTTGTCTAAGTTAATTGCCATTTTAGGCCTGCCGCTTGGCAAAGGCGAGCCGTCGGCGCCGGTTTGCGGAAAAAGGCAATCAATTCAGCGGGTTTCGGCCAACGTTGGCCGAATGTGGCAGGAAGCGGTGCGCGGCCGTGGGCGCCGCCGGAGAGGGGGCACAGAATCCACGGAAAAACCCAGACAAAACAATAGCCATACGGCCGGGATCGGCTGTCAGGTTTTCGTTCTGTGTTTTTCTGTGGATTCCGTGGCTAAAAAAGCAGGAGGACGCCGTGTCAGCGACGCTCCGCCTCGGTGGCGACGAACGCGTGCACGCGCTGGTTGAGCAGCGCGCGCTCGTTGTCGACGGTGAGCATGTGATAGCTGTCGGCCAGCGCCAGTGTCTCAAGCGTGCCGCCGAGCCGGTCGCTCAGATAGCGCGCCGAGCGTGGGCTGGTGACCTCGTCTTCGCGGGCGTAGACCAGCAGCGTCGGGCAGGCGACCTTGTCGAGGCCGCGCCGCACCCAGCCGCGCAGCCGGTCGACCTCGCGGATCGTCGCCAGCGGCACGAACGGGTAATGGAAGCGGTCGCCGCGCGAGAAGCGCGAACGCACGATGCGGCGCAGCCGGCTGTTCTTGATGCCGTAGGGCTCGCCTTCGGGGACGTGCATCCGTTCGGCCAAGCGGCCGAGCCGGTAGACCAGGTGGCGCATCCAGGTGAGCTTCGGCAGCCCCCAGCCGTCGAGGAACAGCGTCGGCGCCATCAGGATCAGGCGGTCTGGGTGGTGTTCGCGCTTGGCCACTTCCAGCGCCAACAGCGCGCCCAGGCACAGCCCGCCCAGGTGCACCACCGCGTGGCGCTTGCGCAGTTCGCGGTATTGCTCGGTGACGCAGGCCAGCCAGTCGTGCGCGCCGACCCGCAGCAGGTCGAGCGGCTCACCGGCGTGGCCGGGCAGCGTCGGCAGGTAGACGGTGTGGCCGAGCGACTCGAGCGTGCGCGGCACCTCGCCCAGGTCGAAGGCGGTGCCGCCAAGACCGTGGATCAGCAAGGTGGCGGGGGTATCGCGCAGGACAGACATCGGGCACTCGGGGTTAGTAAATGGGGCCAGTATATAGGGAGCGCTTATGCCGGACAGGGGGCAATTTTGTTACACCATGTAACCGTTCGCTATTTAGTAACTCGATAAATTATCACGCTATATCTAAATGGAGTTAACGGTTTAAAATAGTCCATTTGGCATTAATAGCAACCCCTAGCGGCGCGGCAGCAGCAGGATGAAACGGGCGCCACCGAGCGGCGAGGCGTCGACGATCACCTTGCCGCCGTGGTGGATGGCGATCAGCCGCACGAACGACAGCCCCAGGCCGTAGCCGCCGGTGGTGCGATCGCGGCTGCGGTCGAGCCGGGCGAACGGCTCGAAGATGCGCTCGCGCTCCTCGGGCGGGATGCCCGGGCCGTCGTCGTCAACCACGATGCGGTAGAGCCGGCCGGCCGGCTGCAGGCTGATCTTCACCTGGCGCTTGGCGTATTTGCAGGCGTTGATCAGCAGGTTGCGGGTGGCGATGTACATCAGCTTGCGGTCGAACTCGACCTGGTACGGTGCGGCGTCGAGGCCGATCGTCAGCCCCGGCGGGACGATCGGCTCGACCAGCTGGACCAGGTCGACCAGCCATTCGGCCAACTCGACCGGCTCCTTCTCCAGCTGCACCTCGCCGCGGTCGAGCCGGGCGTAGGCGAGGCTGGCGTTGACCAGCTCTTCCAGCTCGTCGATGTCGCGGTTCAGGCCCTGCCGGTAGCTGGCGTGTTCGGTCGGCGAGTCGGCCTCGTCGAGCATGGTCAGGCCGAAGCGCAGCCGGGCGATCGGGGTGCGGATCTCGTGCGCGACCGCGTGCGATAAGGCCTGGCGGGTCTCCACCTGCACCTCGATCCGTTCGGCCATGCCGTTCAGTGCGCGCTCCAGCGGCGCGAACAGCAGGCTGCGTGCCGCCGGCGCGCGCGCCGCCAGGTTGCCGTCGGCGAGCTGCTTGGCGGTGTCGCGCACCGCCACCAGGTCGCGCCACAAGGGCAGTAGCCACAGGAACAGCAACAGGCCGAAGCCGAGCCCGGTCAGCACCCAGCTGATCATCTGTGCCTGCAGTTCGGCCGGGATCAGGTCGGCGCGCTTGTTGCCGAACGCCTCGGTCAGCGGGCCGAGCTTCAACACCTGGTCGCTCATGCCGATCCGGTTGTACAGCACCAGCTCGTTCAGATCGATCACCGTGGTGTGCTCGCGCAGCTCCTTGTAGACCGACTTCTGCGCGGCGAAGCGTTCGAGCGGTTCGGTGGCGATCGGGTAGACGAAGCTGCGGCGCAGCCGCCGCGTGACCTGCGGCCAGTCGGACTCGGGCGCCTGCAGGTAGTCCTTCTCGATCAGCCGCACCGTGCCGGCCATGAAGCTCTTGGCGTTGTCTTCCTCGATGTGGCTGTAGAGCCGGTCGACCACGATGCCGACCCCCGAGATCATGATCACCAGCGCCGCCAACGCCAGCACGTAGTAGCGCACGAACACCCAGGTCAGCGACGGCAACTGCGGCAGGCTGTTTTTCAGCGGTCTCTTCAACGACATGCGCCTTATTCCCAGTCGCTCTTGCTGAACAGATAGCCCTTGCCGCGCACCGTCTTGATCCGGGTCGGGCTGTCCGGGTTGTCGTCGAGCTTCTTGCGCAGCCGCGAGATGCGCGCGTCGATCGAACGGTCCAGGCCGTCGAAGCCGATGCCGCGCAGCGCGTTCATGATGTCGTCGCGCGACAGCACCAGGCCCGCCTGGCTGGCCAACAGCCAGAGCAGGTCGAACTCGGCGGTGGTCAGCTCGATCGGCGTGTGGTCGAGCGTCGCCTCGCGGGTGGCCTGGCTGATGGTGAAGCGGCCGAAGGAGAGGCTGCTGCCGTCGCCGGCGCCGCCCTCGTGCTCGCCGGCGCGGCGCAGCAGCGCGCGCACCCGGGCGAGCAGGCGGCGCGGCTCGACCGGCTTGGCCAGGTAGTCGTCGGCGCCGAGCTCGAGGCCGAGGATCTCGTCGATCTCGTCGTCGCGCGCGGTCATCATCAGGATCCGCCCCGGATAGTGCGGGCGCAGGCTCTTGCACACCTCGAAGCCGTCCTTGCCGGGCAGCATCACGTCGAGGATCACCAGCTCGGGCCTGGCCTCGAGGATCGCCGCTTCGGCGGTGTCGCCGCGCGGGTGCACGCTGACGCTGTAACCGTGCTTGCCGAGGTAGGCCGACACCAGCTCGGCCAGGCGCTCGTCGTCTTCGACCAGAAATATCTGTTGGTTCATGGTGAATTTCCCTGCTAGCCAGCGTGTAATGGTAACGCGCGCCCGGTAAACCGTCGCTTCGGGCTATAAATATGTCGCATGGGTTCTTGTTTCTGACACATCTGCGGAGCAACAATTCGTTCATAAAAAATTCGGCGGCCGCTGCGAACCTGCCGCCCGGATGGCTGACTGTCCCTTATAAAGATGACGTAAAGAGGATCTACATGAGTCAAGTGAAGAACTGGCTGATCTGGCTGGTGGTCGCCCTGGCCGGCGCCGCCGCCTTCGGCGTGCTCGCGCTCCAGCGCGGCGAGACGGTCAACGCGGTGTGGCTGGTGGTGGCCGCGGTGTCGGTGTACCTGATCGCCTACCGCTTCTACAGCCGCTTCGTCGCCGACACGGTGATGGAGCTCCACGGCAAGCGGCTGACGCCGGCCGAGCGCCACAACGACGGCCTCGACTACGTGCCGACCAATAGGAGCGTGCTGTTCGGCCACCACTTCGCCGCGATCGCCGGCGCCGGCCCCTTGGTCGGCCCGGTGCTGGCCGCGCAGATGGGCTATCTGCCGGGCACCTTGTGGATCCTCGCCGGGGTGGTGTTCGCCGGCGCGGTGCAGGACATGATGGTGCTGTTCATGTCGACCCGCCGCGACGGCAAGTCGCTCGGCGACATGGTGCGCGCCGAGCTCGGCCCGATCGCGGGTCTGGTCACCTCGATCGGCGTGCTGATGATCATGGTGATCATCCTGGCGGTGCTGGCGCTGGTGGTGGTGAAGGCCTTGGCCGGCAGCCCGTGGGGCACGTTTACGATCGCGATGACGATCCCGATCGCGCTGTTTATGGGCGTCTACACCCGCTTCATCCGCCCGGGCAAGATCGGCGAGGTGTCGGTGTTCGGCTTCATCCTGTTGATGCTGGCGATCGTCTACGGCGGCAAGGTCGCCGCCAACCCGGAGCTCGCGCCGCTCTTCACCTTCCAGGGCACCTCGCTCGCCTGGGCGCTGATCGTCTACGGCTTTATCGCGTCGGTGCTGCCGGTGTGGCTGCTGCTCGCGCCGCGCGACTACCTGTCGACCTTCCTGAAGATCGGCACCATCGTCGGCCTGGCGATCGGCATCGTGGTGGTGCTACCGAACATGGCGATGCCGTCGGTGACCCGCTTCATCGACGGCTCCGGCCCGGTGTTCGCCGGCAGCCTGTTCCCGTTCCTGTTCATCACCATCGCCTGCGGCGCGGTGTCGGGCTTCCATTCGCTGGTGGCGTCGGGCACCACGCCGAAGATGATCGAGAACGAGCTGCACATCCGCCCGATCGGTTACGGCGCGATGCTGATGGAGTCGTTCGTCGCGATCATGGCGCTGATCGCCGCCAGCGTGATCGACCCGGGCGTGTACTTCGCGATGAACAGCCCGGCCGCGATCGTCGGCCACACCGTGCAGGAAGCGAGCGCGGTGATCTCCGGCTGGGGCTTCGTGGTGACGCCGGAAACGCTCAATCAGGTGGCGCGTGACGTCGGCGAGACCACCATCCTGTCGCGCGCCGGCGGCGCGCCGACGCTGGCGGTCGGCATGGCGCACATCCTGCACCAGGTGATCGGCGGCAAGGCGATGATGGCGTTCTGGTACCACTTCGCGATCCTGTTCGAGGCGCTGTTCATCCTGACCGCGGTCGACGCCGGCACCCGCGCGCTGCGCTTCATGTTCCAGGACCTGCTCGGCACCTTCGTCAAGCCGCTCGCCAATACCGAGTCGCTGATCGCCAACCTGCTGGCCACCGGCCTGGCCGTCGCGAGCTGGGGCTACTTCCTCTACCAGGGCGTGGTCGACCCGCTCGGCGGCATCAACACGCTGTGGCCGCTGTTCGGCATCGCCAACCAGATGCTCGCCGGCATCGCGCTGATGCTCGCCACCGTGGTGCTGGTGAAGATGCAGAAGGTGCGCTACGTCTGGGTGACGCTGGTGCCGGCGCTGGGCATCCTGGTGGTGACGCTGACCGCCGGCTGGCAGAAGCTGTTCTCAGCCAGTCCGAAGATCAGCTTCCTTGCGCACGCACACAAGTTCTCGGCGGCGCTCGCCAACGGCGAGCTGCTGGCCCCGGCCAAGTCCCTGGTCGAGATGCAGCGCATCGTCTTCAACGACTACGTCGACGCGGTGCTGATCACGCTGTTCATGGCGGTGGTGATCGCGATGGCGCTGTTCGCGCTGCGCGTCGCGCGCCAAGCGCTGGCGGTGCGCTGGCCGACCGTCAAGGAAGTGCCGGCGGTGTACCGCGAGGAGGGTGGCCGTGCTTAAGCTGATCCGTCAGGCGGTCGCGACCGCCCGGCTGATGGTCGGGGTGAAGGACTACGACGCCTACGTGGCGCGGCGCCGCCGCTTCAACCCGGACGCGCCGGTGATGACGCGCGAGGAGTTCTTCCGCGCCTGCCAGGAAGCGCGCTTCGGCAAGGGCAACGGCCGCTGCCCGTGCTAGGCGCTTCGGCCAACCTTTGAAGCGATGCAAACCGCCCGGCTAGCCCGGGCGGTTTTGTTTTGGACGCGCGGCTGTGCATACAATCGAAGCACGCGGTTCGTCCGCTCACCGTCAATGGAGTGCCATGCATCTCGGCCTGCTCGACTACAGCCTGATCCTGCTGTTGCTGCACCTGACCGGTGTGGTGGCGGCGATCCACGCCACGCTGACCGTGCGTACCTCGCAGGGCGCGGTCGCCTGGGTGGTCGTGCTGGTGACGATGCCGTATTTCACGCTGCTGCCGTATCTGTTCCTCGGCCGGCGCCGCTTCGCCGACTACGTGACGGCGCGCCGCTACGTGATCGAACAGATGTATCGCCAGGTCGGCCGAAACGGCTGGCCGTCGCTCGAGGCGGTGACCGCCGAGCTGGCGGTGGAGGCGCCGCAGCCGTGCATCCGCACGCTGTCGCGGCTGGGGCGTTCGCCGACCACCGGCCACAACCGGGTGCGGCTGCTGATCAACGGCGAGGCGACGTTTGCCGCGATCCTCGCCGCGATCGGCAGTGCCCGCCACAGCGTGATCGTGCAGTTCTTCATCGTCCACGACGACACGCTCGGCCAGGCGCTGCAGCAGGCGCTGCTCGAACGCGCCGCCACCGGGCTGCATGTGTATTTCCTCTACGACAGCATCGGTTGCCACGCGCTGCCCAGGCCGTATCTCGAGCGGCTGCAGCAGGGCGGGGTCGAGGTGCAGCCGTTCGCGGTGACGCGCCGCTTCGTCAACCGCTTCCAGGTCAATTTCCGCAACCACCGCAAGCTGGTGGTGATCGACGGCGAGACCGCCTTCGTCGGCGGCCACAACGTCGGCAACGAGTACCTGGGCCTGACGCCGCCGCTCTCGCCGTGGCGCGACACGCATATCGAGCTGGCCGGCCCGGTGGCGGCGATCCTGCAGCTGAGCTTCGCCGAGGACTGGTACTCCGCCACCGGCAAGCTGCCGCTGCTGAGCCGGCCGCGCCGCGCCGACGGCGGAGCTATGCTCTGCCAGGTGGTGCCGAGCGGCCCGGCCGACCGGCTGGAGACCGGCTCGCTGCTATTCGTCGAGGCGATCAACGCCGCGCAGCACCGGCTGTGGATCACCAGCCCGTACTTCGTGCCGGACGAGGCGGTGTCGGCGGCGCTGCGGCTGGCGCTGTTGCGCGGCGTCGAGGTGCGCATCCTGATCCCGAGCCGGCAGGACCACCGCATGGTGTTCCTCGCCTCGCGGCTGTACGCGTACGAGGCGGCGCGCGCCGGGGTGCGGATGTACACCTACCGGCCCGGCTTCCTGCACCAGAAGGTGGTGCTGATCGACGACGAGATCGCCATCGTCGGCAGCGCCAACCTCGACAACCGCTCGTTCCGGCTCAACTTCGAGCTGATGGTCGCCACCGTCGACCGCGGCTTCGCCGCCGAGGTGGCGGCGATGCTGGAACAGGATTTTGCGCTCGCCGACCCGGTCGACGCGTCGCGCTACGCGCGGCTGCCGCTGTGGCGGCGGGTGGCGATGAGCCTGGCGCGCTTGTTCGCGCCGATCCTGTAGCACCAGAACGGACATTCAGCTTTCGGCGCCCTCGATATGCCAGTCGGCGCTGCCGGGCAAGTTCGGGTAGTTGAAGATCGCCTCGCCGTGGTCGCCCTGCTCGACCTCGTCGGCCGTGAGGCCGGTGATCTCGCCGATGCGCATGCCGGCGGCGTCGGACAGCGACAGACCGGCCTCGTCGCCAGTGTAGTCGCCGCTCGGCGGGAAATGGGTACTGCCGTCTTCCAGCCGGCGCCAGTGGCCGGTCAGGCCATTGCCGGTGAGTTGCAGCACGGTGCCCAGGTGGCTGTCGAGGCCAAGGAAATTGTCGAAACGGATAGTTAGCAACATGGTGCGCTCCTCCGGCCGGCATGCCTGCGCCGGCCCATTCTCCAGCGTAGAAGCGTGACGCGACTTGAGCAAAGTCGCAGGGCTATCGATCGTCCGTTCAGCGCAGCAACGCGCTCACGCCCAGGTTGATCGCCGCCCCGCCGACCACCAGGTAGACGAACAGGATCGCCGCCAGCGCCAACGGTTTGATGCCGGCCTGGCGGATCGCCGACACGTGCGTGGTCAGGCCGAGCGCGCCCATCGCCATCGCCAGCAGCAGGTTGTCGGCCTTCACCAGCGTGCCAACCAAGGGCTTCGGCAGCAGGTTCAGCGAATTGATCCCTGCCACCGCCAGGAAACCGAGCGCGAACCACGGGATGGTGATGCGGCGCGCCTGGCCCTGTACTGCGTCGTCCTTCTTCGCCAGCCATGCCGACAGCATCACCAGGAACGGCGCCAGCATCATCACCCGGATCATCTTGGTGATCACCGCGCTGGTGGCGGCTTCTTCGCCGACCGCGCGACCGGCGGCGACCACCTGCGCCACCTCGTGCACCGTCGAGCCGGTGAAGATGCCGAAGGCGAAGGCGTTGGCGCCGATCAGGCCGAGCTGGCGCGCCGCGTCGAACAACAGCGGGTAGACGAACATCGCCAGCGTGCCGAACACCACCACCGTCGCGACCGCCACCGCCACTCGCTCGGCGTGTGCCTTCAGCACCGGCTCGGTGGCGAGGATCGCCGCCGCGCCGCAGATCGAACTGCCGGCGCCGATCAGGATCACGCTCTGCTCGTCCAGGCCGAATACCTTGCGGCCGAGCCAGTAGGCGAGCCCGAAGGTGCTGCACAGCACCAGCGCGTCGATCACGATGCCGGCGACGCCGACCGCGGCGATGTCCTGGAAGGTCAGCTTGAAGCCGAACAGGATGATGCCGAGGCGCAGCAGCGTCTGCTTGGAGAACGCCACGCCGTGGTGGCTGGGGACGGCGATGCGCGGGTAGACGGTGTTGCCGATCAGCATGCCGCCGACGATGGCGAGCGTCAGCGCCGACAGGCCGAGGCGCTGCATCAGCGGCTGGTCGGCGGCGTACAGCGCGGCGGTGGCCAGCGCCAGCACCAGCGCCAATCCCGGCAATCGTTCGTGTATCGTATTCATAAACATATTCTGAAAAAATCTATTGAGGCGATGGCCGAACGATACGCGCTCCTTGTTGAGTAGAAAAACGGATAAAATCCATAGATATAATTAGCAAAACTGATTTATTGCGCCGATCGAGGGCCGGCTGCGGCGTGCGGCTTTCGGTCGGCAGGAGGAGAGGGCATGACGATCAGGCTGACCTTGCGCGAACTGGCGGTGTTCACCGCGGTCGCCGACGCCGGCACGGTGACGCGAGCCGCCGAGACGCTGGCGCTGACCCAGTCGGCGGCGAGCCAGGCGCTGGCGGCGCTGGAAAGCGGTCTCGGCGTGACGCTGTTCGACCGGGTCGGCCGAAGGCTGCAGCTGAACGAACACGGCCGCTTGCTGTTGTCGCGCGCGCGCGCGCTGCTCGACGCGGCGCACGGCATCGAGCAGCTGTTCGACGGCGCGGCGGCGTCGCTCAGGCTCGGCGCCAGTACCACCGTCGCCAACTATCTGTTGCCGGCGCGGCTGGCGCGGTTTCGCGCCGCGCACCCGGACGCCCGGGTCGAGCTGGAGGTGGCGAACACCCGCGACATCGTCGACGCGGTGGCCAGCTTCGCCGTCGACGTCGGCTTCATCGAGGGGCCGTGCCGCCATCCCGAGCTGTTGGTGACGCCATGGCGGGACGACACGCTGACGGTGTTCGTCGGTGCCGGCCATCCGCTGGCCGGCCGGCCGGTGAGCCTGGCCGAACTGGCGACGGCGCCGTGGATCCTGCGCGAGGCGGGTTCGGGCACCCGTGAGGAGGTGGAACGGCTGCTGCTGCCGCACCTGGGTGCCTTGCCGGTGGCGCTGGAGATCGGCCATTCCGAGGCGATCAAGCACCTGGTCGCGGCCGGGATGGGGGTGAGCTGTCTGTCGCGGGTGGTGGTGGCCGACCTGCTGGCCGCGGGCACGCTCACCGAGGTCGACGCGCCGTTGCCGCCGCTGCTGCGCTCGTTGTACCGAGTGATGCACCGCGAGAAGGCGGTGACGCGCGGCCTGGCGGCCTTCCTCGACGAGGGCGAGGCGGGCCGGGCGAGCCCGCCGCCCTAAGAGCCGCTAACAAAACGAGGCGCTGCCGAGTTTTGTTAGCGGCTCTAAAACGGCTTTTCGGCCAAGCTTGCCGGTGGGCAGCTTGGCCGAAGCAGGCGGGCTGGAACCGGGTGAGCTTACAGCCAGAAGTCCTGACGCGCGCGGTGGTGGGCGATCAGCCGCTGGAACACCGTCGGGTCCTTGAGGAAGGTCAGCTCGCCGTCGGCCGGGTGGTGGAAGTCCAGCAGCCGCGACACCCAGAAGCGCAAGGCGCCGGCGCGCAGCATCACCGGCCAGGCCTTGCGCTCGTCGGCGTTGAACGGGCGCACCGACTGATAGCCGGAGAGCAGTGCGCGGGCGCGGACCGGATCGATGTCGTCGTCGGCGCCGCGCGCCCAGTCGTTCAGCGCGATCGCCACGTCGTAGAGCAGGAAGTCGTTGCAGGCGTAGTAGAAGTCGATGAAGCCGGCGATCTTGTCGCCGTCCATCAGCACGTTGTCCTTGAACAGATCCGCGTGGATCACACCGCTCGGCAGGTGGGTGTAGCGGTGGCTGTCCTGGTAGTGCACTTCCTCGCGCAGCATCGCCGCATCACTGGCCGGCATCTTGTCGTACAGCGCCGCGGCGGTCTTGCTCCACCAGATCGGGCCGCGCGGGTTGTCCATCTTGTGGCGGTAGGTGGCGCCAGCCAGATGCATCTGCGCCAGCATCTCGCCGAGCGCGTGGCACTGCGCCGGGGTCGGCTCGGCGACATCGCTACCTGACAGGCACGACACCAGACAGGCCGGCTTGCCTTCCAGTAGCGAGGCGAACGCGTCGGTATGGTCGGCCACCGGCGCCGGGCAGGCGACGCCGTGCCGCGCCAGGTGGCTCATCAGCTCGAGGTAGAACGGCAGCTCCTTGAGCTCGAGCACTTCGAACAGCGTCAGCACGTAACGGCCGTGCGTGGTGGTGACGAAGTAGTTGGTATTGGTGACCCCGGCGGCGATGCCCTTGAGCTCGACCAGCTCGCCGAGCGAATAGTGGGTCAGCCAGTCGGCCAGCGCCGACTCGGAAACGGAGGTGTAAACCGACATGCCTACTCCGCTCAGAAACGCTTCAATACCCACTTCGGGGTGATGATCCGTCGGTTGGGATTGACCTGTTTCAGTTGGCCGTTGCCTTCCTCATCGATCAGGTAATAGGCCGGGCCCACCGCCGGGGTCACCTTGACCATGTAGAGCTGGCCGTTCAAGCGGTATTCCTCGAACTTCTCATTGCCCTTCTGGATGATGCGCACTTCCGGCTCCGGACCCGTGCCGTCGTCGGTGACGGTCGGCGGCGGCGGCACCTCGGCCTTGGGGGGAGTAGCGGGGCCCGGCGCCGGGGTGGCGGCGAGGGCGGGAATCGCGACCGAGGCGAGCAGGGCGGCAAACAGCAGGCGACGCATGGTGAATCCTTGATGGGGGTTACAAGTTGAGCAGTTGCTCGCGTTCTTCCGGCAGCGCGTCGAAGCCGCGTTTCTCATAGTGGCGGAAAATCGCCTCGACGATTTCGAGCGGGTCGTCGATCAGCAGGATCAGGTTCAAATCGTCCGGGTTGACCAGCTTTTCGCCGACCAGCCGCTCGCGGAACCAGTTGATCAGGCCTTCCCAGAACGGCTTGTGCACCAGGATGATCGGGATCTTACGGCTCTTGCCGGTCTGGATCAGCGTCAGCGCCTCGAACATCTCGTCCAGCGTTCCGAAGCCGCCGGGCATCACCACGTAGGCGATCGCGTGCTTGACGAACATGACCTTGCGCGGGAAAAAGTGGTTGAACTTTACACTCAAGTCCTGATACTCGTTGGGCTTTTGTTCGTGCGGCAGCACGATATTGAGGCCCACCGACGGGCTCTTGCCGTAGTAAGCGCCCTTGTTGGCGGCTTCCATCACGCCGGGGCCGCCGCCGGAAATCACCGAGAAGCCGGCGTCGGACAGACGGCGGGCGATCTCTTCGGTGAGTTTATAATGCGGATGGTCGCGGGGGGTGCGGGCGCTGCCGAAGATGCTGACGGCGGGATGGATGCCCTGCAGTTCTTCACCCGACTCGACGAGTTCCGACACAACCTTCAGTACATGCCACGCCTCGCGTGAGCGGAACCGTTGCATGGCCTCGTAGCGGTCGCTTGCTTGCGGCAGTTTCTCGAACAAGCTCATAGCGTTTGCCCTTTTTATTATGAAAACATTGTTATTGATCGACGGCTCTTCTTATCTGTATCGGGCGTTCCATGCGATGCCCGACCTGCGCTCTCCCGAGGGGCAGCCGACCGGGGCGATCTACGGCGTGGTCAACATGCTGCGGCGGCTGGAGAAGGACGTGCAGTTCGATTATAGCGCCTGCATATTCGACGCAAAAGGCAGGACCTTCCGCGACGACCTCTATCCGGAATACAAGGCGAACCGGCCGTCGATGCCCGACGACCTGCGCGAGCAGATCGCGCCGGTGCACCAGCTGGTCGAGGCGCTCGGCTGGCCGCTGTTGGCGGTGGAGGGGGTCGAGGCCGACGACGTGATCGGCACCTTGGCGACCTTGGCCGAACAGCAGGGCTTCCGCGTGGTGGTGTCCACCGGCGACAAGGACATCGCGCAGCTGGTGACGCCGAACGTGACGCTGGTCAACACCATGACCAGCGAGACGCTCGACGAGGCCGGCGTGGTCGAGAAGTTCGGCGTGAAGCCGGCGCAGATCATCGACTACCTGACGCTGATCGGCGACAAGGTCGACAACGTGCCGGGCGTCGACAAGTGCGGCCCGAAGACCGCGGTGAAGTGGCTGGAAGCGTACGGCTCGCTCGACGGCGTGATCGCGCACGCCGCCGAGGTGAAGGGCGTGGTCGGTGACAAGCTGCGCGAGGCGCTGCCACGGCTGGACCTGTCGCGCGAACTGGTCACGATCAAGCGCGACGTCGACCTGTCCGAGGAACTGCCGCACGGTCTCGACGACCTGGCGCACCGGCCGCGCGACGCGGCGACCCTGGCCGACGCGTTCCGTACCCACGGCTTCCGCAGCTGGCTGAAGGAGGCCGAGCAATGGTTGGCCGAGAGCGGCGCCGCGCCGGTTTCGGCCAACGTCGACGAGCCGCAGACCGACCTGTTCGGCGAGGCGACCGAGGCTGTTCCGGACCCGGCTCCGGAAGTCCGCGCGGTCAAGGCGGAGCTCGAGCGCGATTACCGCTGCGTGCTGACGCCGGCGCAGCTCGACGAGCTCTTGACCGGCCTCGCCAGTGCACCGGTCGTCTCGTTCGACACCGAGACCACCAGCCTCGACCCGTTCGCGGCGCGGCTGGTCGGCATGAGCTTCGCGTGGCAGGAAGGCCTCGCCTACTACCTGCCGCTGGCCCACCACTACGCCGGCGTGCCCGAGCAGCTCGACTTCGACGCGACGCTGGCGGCGCTGAAACCATGGCTGGAAGACGCCGGCCGGCCCAAGCTCGGCCAGAATCTCAAATACGACCGCCACGTGCTCGCCAACCACGGCATCGCCTTCGCCGGCGTGGTCGACGACACGCTGTTGCAGTCGTACGTGATCGAGAGCCATCTCACCCACAATATGGACGACCTGGCCGAACGCCACCTGGGCGAGACCACCATCAGCTACGAGGAGATCTGCGGCAAGGGCGCCAAGCAGATCGGCTTCGCCGAGGTCGATCTCGACACCGCCACCCGCTACTCTGCCGAGGATGCCGACATCACCTTGCGCCTCGATCATGCTTTGAAGCCGCAGCTGGTCGATCGGCTGATGAACGTCTACCGCGACATCGAGCTGCCGGCGTCCGACGTGCTGTACGCGATGGAGCGCACCGGCGTGCTGATCGATCGCCAGCAGCTGGCGGCGCAGAGCCACGAGCTCGGTCTGCAACTGGTCGAGCTGGAGCAGCAGGCGTACGAGCTGGCTGGCCAGCCGTTCAACCTGAATTCGCCCAAGCAGCTGCAGGAAATCCTGTTCGGCAAGCTCGGCATCGACACCAAGGGCGTCAAGAAGACCCCGTCCGGCGGCTACTCGACCGACGAGGGCGTGCTGGAGAAGCTGGCGCTCGACCACCCGCTGCCCAAATTGATTCTGCAGAACCGCGGCCTCGCCAAGCTCAAGTCGACCTATACCGACAAGCTGCCGCAGCAGATCAACCCCGACACCGGCCGGGTGCACACCACCTATTCGCAGGCGGTGGCGGTGACCGGCCGGCTCGCCAGCACCGACCCGAACCTGCAGAACATCCCAGTGCGCACCGGCGAGGGCCGTCGGGTGCGCGAGGCGTTCATCGCCTCGCCCGGCCACAAGATCGTGTCGGCCGACTACTCGCAGATCGAGCTGCGCATCATGGCGCACCTGTCCGGCGATGCCGGCCTGCTCGCGGCGTTCCAGAGCGGCGAGGACATCCACCGGGCGACCGCCGCCGAGGTGTTCGGCGTGGCGCTCGACGCGGTGTCTGCCGACCAGCGCCGCGCCGCCAAGGCGATCAACTTCGGGCTGATCTACGGCATGAGCCAATATGGGCTCGCCGCGCAGTTGGAGATCGACAACGCCCAGGCCAAGCAATTCATCGACCGCTACTTCATGCGCTACCCGGGCGTCGCCGAGTATATGCAGCGCACCCGCGATGCGGCGCGCGAACAGGGCTATGTCGAGACGGTGTTCGGCCGCCGCCTGTATCTGCCGGAGATCCGCTCCAGCAACGGCGCGCGTCGCGCCGGCGCCGAGCGCGCGGCGATCAACGCGCCGATGCAGGGCACCGCCGCCGACCTGATCAAACTGGCGATGATCAAGGTGCACGCGTGGCTGGCCGAACAGGGACTCAACTCCAAGCTGATCATGCAGGTGCACGACGAACTGGTGCTCGAGGTGCCGGATGCCGAGCTGGAACTGATCAAGCGAGAACTGCCGCGGCTGATGGCCGCCGCCGCCGAACTGGCGGTGCCGCTGCTCGCCGAAGTCGGTGCCGGCGACAGCTGGGAGGCGGCGCACTGAGCCGTATTTGCCGTAACGACGCCGGGGTTCTCCCGGCGTTTTCTCTTTACGCCTAGTAATTTCACGTATTCACAGACCCCGCTAGTGCCTCGTATCGTCAAGGTTTATCCATTTGGCATTGATGGCGATGCGGCTCGGCTTGTCTTTCCCCGATGGTTTCACCCTGATCGAGCTGCTGCTGGTGATCGCCTTGACGGCGATACTCGCCACGCTGGCGGTGGATGGCCAGGCCCCCTTGCGTGCTCGCCACCGGCTGGCCTTGCTCGGCCAACAGCTGGTGGGCCAGCTGCATCACGCTCGCAGCGACGCCTTGCGCACCAACCGTCCGGTCTACCTCTGCGCGCTCAACGCCAAGAGCAATCTCGACCTGCAAGGCTGCCTCGCCACGCGCCGCCAGGGCGGGTACGTCTGGGACGAGGGGGCGCTCGCCTACGCGGACAACCCGCTCGCCGCCGGCAACCATCTCGCTCGATACGACTCGGGTGAGCGGCTGCGCGCGGTGCAGTTCGGCGACGGCATCGCGGTGGCGACACCGGTGCGCCAGCTGGTGTTCGGTGCCGACGGCCGCCTGGCCGAGCCGGCCGTGTTCCGGCTGCGTGACCTGGCGACCGGGCTGTGCCGCAGCGTGCGGGTATCGAGCGCCGGCCGGGCGCGGGTCTGCACCGGCGGCGAGGCGGGCTGCGATGTCTGCTGAGCGCGGCTTTTCGCTGATCGACTATCTGGTCGCCTGCGCGCTGGTGACCGGCGGCCTCTATGCGCTGGCTGCGACGCAGCTGCGCACCCATGCCCAGCTGCGCGAGGCGGAGCAGCAGGCATTGGTGGCGCTGCACGCCGAGGCGCTGCTGGAAGCGTTGCATTCGGGAGTCGCGACCGGGGAGGCACTGGCGACGTTCCGCCAGGAGCTGCAGCCGGCCTTCGGCGACGGCGCCGTGCGCGCCGAACTGTGCCCGGAACAGGACTTCGCCGCGCCGCCCAGCTGGCAGGCGCTCGGCTGCGACGCCAGTGGCGCACTGACGCTGAAGGTGGTGTGGCGGCTGGCCGGCCGCGCCGGTGGCACGCAGCGCCACGGCGCCTACCAGCTCAGGGTCGCGCCATGAATAGGCCGCAGCGGGGGATGTCGCTGCTCGAACTGATGCTGGCGCTCGCGCTGGCCATGGCGCTGCTCGCGGCGGTGCTGCCGGTGTTTCTCGGAGCCCTCCGGCTCGCTCTGGCGCAGGAACAGCAGCAGGCGGTGCAGCAGGACGCCCGGCTGGCGCTGGCCGCACTGGCGCGCGACCTGCGCATGGCCGGCCACTTCGGCTGCGCCAGCCTCGGCGCAGGCACCACGCTCGCCGGCAGCATGCCGTGGGCCGGTCCGGCCGGCTTCAGCGCCGACGGTGATGTGCTGCGGCTGCAATACGGCCAGGCGGGTGCGGTGCTGACCACGCTGGAGCGCGACGCCAGCGGCCTGCAGCTGCGCCGTCTCGGCGCCCGGCTCACCGACGGCAGCGCTCGGCTTGGCGAGGCGCGGTTTCTGGCGCTGGCGAGCTGCCAGCGGGTAGACCTGCTCGATGCGGCGGCCGCGGGACACCGGGTCGGCGACGATGGCTACAGTCTGAGCCTGTCCGGGGCGGCGATCCCCTTGGCCAGCGACAGCACGCCGGGCCATCCAATCGAGCAGCTGGAACTGCTGCGACTGGTGTCGCGGGCCTACGTGGTGGGGCGCTACGGTGGGCGGCAGGGCCTCTTCCTGTTCGAACTGGGCGACAACGGCAACTGGCAGGGACCGATCGAACTGGCGCCGGGCGTGACAGCGCTGACGGTGGAGACGATCCGATCGGGCGACTGCGCCGCCGCCCGGCTCTGGCAGGTGACGCTGGAAATCGGCGGCCAGGATGGTCCGCCGCCCGGCGACGGCAGCGTGCTGCAGCGCCGCTACCGCACCCGGGTGGCCGGCCGGGGAGGGACGGGATGCTCGGCCTGAGCGGACAGCGCGGCTCGACGCTGCTGGCGATTTCGCCGCTGTTGATGGTGATGGGCTTGATGGTGGGGGCCAGCAGCCAGCGGCTCGCCACCGAGCGGCGCATCGCGGCCAACCAGGCCGACCGTCAGTATGCCTTTCAGGCGGCCGAGCTGGCGCTGCAGCATGCCGAACAGCAGGCGGCCCGACTCGATCACGAGCTCGGCATCGCCCTGCGCTCGGACGCCGCGCTGTTCGGCGCCACCGGCCTGTTCAGCGACGACTGCCGTAACCCGGCCAACCCGGCGGGCTGGCAGAGCGGCTTGTGCCGGCCGGCCCAGTCCGGTCAGCCGGACCGCGAGCCGCCGTGGCAGCGCGTGGTGACGCTAGGCGGTCGGCGCTGGCCGCTGTTGCATCCGTGCGGCCATGCCCGCGAACTGGTGCTCGACGGTGTCGCCGGCACGCGCTGCAACACCGGCGACGTGCTGTCCGGCGGGGCGTTATGGGCCAACCCGCGTTACCTGGTCGAGCTGCTGCAGCGCGACTACCGCGACGGCAGCGGCCGCGCCGGGCGGCTGTATCGCGTCAGTGCGCGCGGCTGGGGGCGCAACCGCTACAGCCAGGCGACGCTGCAAAGCTATCTGCTGATCCCGGAAAGCGCGGCTGAACGAGCCGCCCGGCTCGGTAGCGGGCCTTCGGCCAACGGGCCGATCGCTGCCCTGTCCGTGGCCGGCTCGCCGCTGCGGCTCGGCTGGCGCGAATTGTTCTAGTGAAGGGGAACCCCATGGCTCATCGCGGCTTCAGTCTGATCGAGTTGTTGATCGCACTGGCGATCATCGCCAGTCTGGCGACGCTGGCCTATCCGTCGTATCAGGATCATCTGCGGCGCAATCGCCAGGCCGAGGCGCGCGGTGCCCTGCTCGAGGCCGGCTTGTTCCTCGAGCGCTGGTACGCGGAAAAGGGCGGCTACAAGCTAAGCTCGACCAGCTGGCCGGCCTTGCCCGGCGACGGCACCGAGTTCTACGCGATAGCCTTCAACGCCACCGCCAAGAACGCGGACGACGGTGAGTACCGGCTGCGCGCCACGCCGCGTCCCGGCCAGGAATGGCTCGGCGTCGAGTACCTTGAGCTCGACCAGGACGGCAATCTGCGGCTGTGTGAGGATCTGGCGAGTGGGCGGCGCTGCCGGCATTGAGCCCGCTATAGCCAGCACCCCTCGATCGACGGTAACCTGCGCGATTGTCTCCTTGCTGATTTTCAGGCCATGCCCGCATTCACCCCCCGACGCCAGCTCGGCCTCGCCCTGTTGCTCGCCGCGCTGTCGGCGATCGGCCCGTTTTCGATCGATACCTTCCTGCCGGCGATGCGCGCGATCGGGTCTAGCCTCGGCGCCAGCCCGGTGGCGATCCAGCAGGCGCTGACCGTCTACCTGTTCTTCTACGCGCTGATGATGCTGTGGCACGGTTCGATTTCCGACGCGGTCGGGCGCCGGCCGGTGGTGCTGGTGACGACGCTGCTGTTCGGCTTGACCTCGATCGGCTGCGCACTGGCGCCCAATCTGGAGACGCTGCTGGTGCTGCGCGCGGTGCAGGGGCTGTGCGGCGGCGCCGGGCTGATCGTCGGCCGGGCGGTAATCCGCGACTGTTTCGACGGCGCGGCGGCGCAGCGGATGATGTCGCAGGTGACGATGCTGTTCTCCTTGGCGCCGGCGATCGCGCCGGTGGTCGGCGGCTGGCTGTTCGGCGCGTTCGGCTGGCACGCGATCTTCCTGTTCATGGCGCTGGTCGGTTTTGGGCTGTTTGCGCTGTCCTGGTTCGGCTTGCCGGAGACGCACCCGCACAGCCGGCGCCAGCCGCTCGCCTGGCGGCAGCTGCTGGCCAACTACCTGAAGGTCGGCCGAACCCCGGCGTTCTTCCTGCTGGCCGCGGCGGTGGCACTCAACTTCGCCGGCTTCTTCGTCTATATCCCGTCGGCGCCGGTCTTCCTGATGCAGCACCTGCATCTCGGGCCGGAACAATTCCTCTACATGTTCGGCCCGGCCGTGTCCGGCATCATGTTCGGCGCCTGGCTGTCCGGGCGGATGGCCGGCCGACGCGGCGCGCGAGAGACGGTGACGATAGGCTACGCACTGATGCTGGCGGCGACGCTCGCCAACGTCGGCTACAACCTGTTCTTCCCGGCGAGCCTGCTGCCCTGCGTGCTGCCCCTGGCGCTCTACACTACCGGGATGTCGCTGGTGGCGCCGACGATCACCCTCAATCTGATGGACCAGTTCCCCGAGCTGCGCGGCACCGTGTCATCGCTGCAGGGCTTCGGCCAGACCATGCTCGGCAGCCTGGTCGCCGGGGTGATCTCGCCGTTGGTGTGGGACAGCCCACTGACCTTGGCGCTGACGATGGCGAGCTTCCTGCTGCTCGGTAGCGTGGCGCTGTTCGGCTACCGCCGGCACATGGCCACACTGCGCGGCTGACGCGGCCGGCGGCGAAATCCGGAATGAATATTAATAACGCCCGTTTGTATCGGCATGCAAATGCGAGTTATTATTCTTCCCGTTCTCAGTTCGATCTGAGTCCGACCGGTCGATAAGAACCCTGCCGCCTTGCGACGGCACTCAGTAAAAAATATTTCCCAAGGATATCGATATGAATCGCGTTGTCGCACGCCTCTCCCTGCTGACGCTGGCGCTGGGTGTCAGCACCGCCGCCATGGCCACCGAATACCCGATCGGCAAGCCGCAGATCAAGAACGGCATGGAAGTCGGCGCCGTCTACCTGCAGCCGACCAAGATGGAACCGGAAGGCATGATGCGCAAGGCTGAAGAGTCGGACATCCACCTGGAAGCCGACATCCACGCCGTGGCCAAGAACCCGAACGGCTACGCCCAGGGCGACTGGCTGCCGTACCTGGTGGTGAAGTACGAAGTGGCTAAGGTCGGCAGCAACCAGGTGATCAAGGGCGAGATGATGCCGATGGTGGCGTCCGACGGCCCTCACTACGGCGACAACGTGAAGCTGGCCGGCCCGGGCAAGTACAAGGTGAAGTTCTCGGTGCTGCCGCCGAGCGCCAACCAGCACGGCCACTTCGGCCGTCACGTCGACAAGGAAACCGGCGTGGGCCCGTGGTTCAAGCCGTTCGACCTGAACTACGAATTCGTCTACGCCGGCATCGGCAAGAAGGGCGGTTACTAAGCGCCAGGCGGCTGGCCGGGTCAGAGTGCCTGAGTGGGATGGGCGTCGAACCAGTTCGACTGGCTGTGCCCTGGTTCTGGGCGCCGCCTGTCTGATTCACCCCCACCCCTTCCGTCCCCGCCCGTCGGCGGGGAAACCTCGCTTCGCTCGTCAGTGCTCCGGAGCGAGGAGGGCAGCCGCTGAGCTGTTTACCAAAAGTTACAAACAATCGTATCGCTTATGATAATGCGAGGCGTTATCATATTTGTGATAAGACGACAGCGTTGGCCACTGCCGGCGCTGTTTTGCATTGGACATAAGGAAAACGTCATGCGGAACTGGTTGATCGCCCTGTTGCTTGCGGCCCCCTTGGTCGCGCAGGCCGCCGACCTGCCGACTTTCAAACTCGAGATGAAGGACGGCAAGCTGATCCCGATGCGCATCGAAGTGCCGACGGGTCAGAAATTCGTGCTCGAAATCCACAACACCGGCAAGATCCCGGTCGAGTTCGAAAGTCTGCAGCTGCGCAAGGAAAAGGTGCTGGCGCCGGGCGCCTCCTCGTTCGTGGTGATCGCACCGTTGCAGAAGGGCGAATACAAGTTCTTCGATGACTTCCACCAGGCGACCACGCAGGGCGTGATCGTCGCCAAGTAGGAGCGCGCGATGGGACAGGTCATTTTCGTGATGTGGCGCGAGAGCGTCGAGGCGCTGTTGGTGATCGGCATCCTGCACGCCTGGCTGTCGAACAACGCCGAGGCGCAGGGCGGCAAGCGCTACCTGTGGGGCGGCGTGCTGGCCGGCCTCGCGATCGCCGGCCTGTTGGCGGTGGGCTTCTTCGAGGCCAGCGAGTTCCTCGGCGATGCGCAGGACTACTTCCAGACCGCGATGGTGCTGATCGCCGCCGCGCTGATCGTGCAGATGGTGTACTGGATGCGCAAGCACGGCCGCACCCTGAAGAAGGAACTGGAGACCGGGCTGACCGAGAACGCCCGCCACCAGAACTGGTGGGGCGTGTTCGTGCTCGCCGCGCTGGCGGTGGCGCGCGAGGGCAGCGAGGCGGTGGTGTTCCTGTACGGCCTGATCGCCGGTGCCGACGGCTCGACCCTGCTGTCGATGGGCGGCGGCGCGGTGCTGGGCCTCGCGCTGGCGATCGGCACCTACTGGCTGCTGCAGGTCGGCGGCTCGGCGATGGGCTGGCGGCTGTTCTTCAAGGTATCTGAAGTGCTGCTGTTGCTGCTCGCCTCGGCGATGCTGGTCAACGGCGTCGACCGCTTGATCTCGATGGATGCGCTGCCGGCGCTGGTCGACCCGATCTGGGACAGCTCGGCCTTGCTCGATGACAGCACCATGTTCGGCGGCCTGATCGCCACGCTGACCGGCTACCGTGCCCACCCGGCGCTGACGACGCTGCTCGCCTGGCTCGGTTTCTGGGTCGGCGTGTGGTGGCTGCTCAGGAGCGCCGCGCCGGCGCCGCAGAAGAAGGCGGCCCAGGCATGAAGCCGGCACTGGCGGCCTACGGCAACTGGCTGCGCGAGCACCAGTCGTGGCTGCGTACCATCCAGTGGGTGGTGGTGCTGCTGTACGCGGTGCTGATCCTGGTGCCGGTGTTCATGCCGCTGCCTGACGACTCGGCACGGATGGTCGACAATCTGACCGTGTTCGCCCAGTTCGTGTTCTGGGGCATCTGGTGGCCGTTCGTGCTGGTGTCGATGGTGCTGTTCGGCCGACTGTGGTGCGGCGTGCTGTGCCCTGAGGGCGCGCTGTCCGAATGGGCGGCGCGGCATGGCCGCGGCCGGCCGATCCCGCGCTGGATGCGCTGGGGCGGCTGGCCGTTCGTCGCCTTCGTGCTGACCACCGTGTACGGCCAGATGGTCAGCGTCTACCAGTACCCGAAGGCGGTGCTCTTGGTGCTGGGCGGCTCGACCGTGGCGGCAATGGTGGTCGGTTACTATTACACCCGCGGCAAGCGCGCCTGGTGCCGCTACCTGTGCCCGGTGAACGGCGTGTTCGAGCTGCTCACCAAGCTCGCGCCTATGCACTACAAGGTCGACGAGCAGAAGTGGAAGCACTCGCTCGATATCGGCATCCGCATCCAGGCGGTGGATTGCGCGCCCTTGCAGCCGATCCGCCACATGAAGGGCGGCAGCGGCTGCCACATGTGCGGGCGCTGCAGCGACCACCGCGGCGCGGTCGAGTTGGCGGCGCGGCCGTTCGGCGAGGAAGTGGTCGAGGTGGCCGAGAAGGAGGCGACCCACTGGCAGACGCTGCTGATCGTGTTCGGCCTGTTGGGTGTGGCGATCGGGGCGTTTCACTGGACGGTCAGCCCGTGGTTCGTCACCGCCAAGCAGTGGGCGGCCGAATGGCTGGTCAACCGCGAGATCTTCTGGCCGCTCGACGACAACGCGCCGTGGTGGCTGTTCACCCACTACCCGGAGCTGAACGACAGCTTCACCTGGCTCGACGGCGGCCTGCTGATCGGCTACATCTTCGCGACCGCGGCGGTGATGGGCTCCGCGATCAGCGCCTGTCTCGCGCTGGCGGTGGCGGCAGCCGGGCGCTGGAGCACCCGGCGTTTCCACCATCTGGCGCAGGCGCTGATTCCGCTCGCCGGCTGCGGGGTGTTCCTCGGCCTGTCGGCGACCACGCTGTCGCTGCTCAAGCACGAGGGCGTGCAGGCCTACTGGGCCAACAACCTGCGCCTGGCGCTGCTGGCCGGTGCGACGCTGTGGTCGCTGTGGCTGGCGGCCAAGATCGCCGCGCGCTGGGGCGGCGGCCGCGCCTGGCTGGCGCTCGTGCCGTTCCTCGGCACGCTGGCGACCGTCGGCGCCGCCTGGGGTTTTATGTTCTGGTGGTGGTAGGGTTGGCCAAAAGGCAGGGAGAGAACCGCGGATACGATCCACGGTTTTTTTTTGTAACTTGATTCGGCCAACGTAGTGGAGGCTGTGGCAGCGCCGGTCCCGCCCGGCGGGGCGGGGTACTTTCTTTTGTTTCGCCAAAAGAAAGTACCCAAAGAAAAGGCGACCCCACGACGCCGGCCCGCTACGCGGGCTGCCCTGCGGGCGCCACGGCCAACGGGCGGCTGCGCAACTCGCGCCGGCTAAAGCCGGCACTCGGACAGTGCTCGCCGACTTCCCCCGTTGACCGTGCCGTCCTCGGCGGCGTCGAAGGGGGATGAGTGATGGTAGGTGGCAGTCGTGAATGGGTTTTGAAAACCAGCGGATTGTTAGGTCAATCGCTGACTGTCGATAAAGCTGCAGGTCGGCACTTTGTTGTGGATAAGCGTAAAGGTTGGCCGAAAGGGCTTAGACCGGATCTGGCCTGTCTGGATTGGGTTCGGCCAACGTTGGCGTAATGACCTCAAGAAGTGGCTGCCGATTTTTTCCCTTCTGAATTCATCCCCGTCGCAATCATCCTGCCCATCCCCCTTTGCGCTGCCGAGTGATCGTCAAGCGGCCAGGTTTTAAGCCGCCGCATGTTCGAGTGCCGCGACGTTAGCGCGGCGCGAGTTCGGCGGCGCCTGGCCGCTTGGCAGGCGCGAGGGAAGCCGAAGGCCAGCGCACTGGGGTCGCCTTTCTTTGGGTACTTTCTTTGGCGAAGCAAAGAAAGTACCTCGCCTGTCGGGCGAGACCGACAAAGCCGCAGCCCAAACGAACGCTCCCTATGGCATGAGCCTTGAATTTTCCCGATTCCGGGAAAGGCTTTTTTTGCCGCCCGACGCATCAGCACGACGATTCAGGCGGCACTCTCCAGCAACTGCTTCAACGCGGCCAAATCGCGCTCGACCCACTCGGCGTCACGGGCGAACTCTTCCGCGCTCATGCCGTTGCCGCGGAACAGCGTGAACACCAGTTCGCAGCCGTCGCCGTTGGGGATCAGCCGCATCGGCACGTACAGCTCGTCGCCGTGCGGCGTCTGTACATAATGGTCGAGCACGCCGTAGTCGTTGGGCGGGGTGAAGCGCACCCGCATCGGCCCGTGCGGCGTTTCGGCCAACCACTCCTCGTCGGTCTCGTGGATCGCCGAGCACAGCCCGGACGCCCACTGCGGGAAGTGCCGGGGATCGGCGAGGAAGGCGTAGACCTCGGCCATCGGCCGGGTGATGCGCACCGACAGGGTGCGCGACTCGACGGTGTCGTTCATGGGCAGGGCTCCTCGTCTGCCGGTTCCGGTTCGGCGACCAGCAGGTTGGCGTCGCGGGCGATCCGCCAGGCGCCGTCCGCTTCGCGGCGCAGCACGGTCAGCGTATGGCCGCGGCGCGTGTGGCTGACGCCGCTGGCGCGGTCGCGCATGTGCACCCGCAAGTGGCAGCAGCAGTACGCCAGCGTGCCGCTGACCGCCAGGTCGTCGACCTGCCAGTCGTAGTCGATGTCGAACGCGGCGTTGCCCTGCAGCGCCGCGGCGAACGCCGGCTTGCCGAACAGCGGCGGGCCGCCCGGCGCGTAGAAGCGCACGTCGTCGCAGACCAGCTCGAGCAACGCCGCGCTGTCGCCGGCCACGGTGGCGCGGTGCCAGGCGGCGAGCAGGCCGTGGATCGCGCGTTCGTCGTCGTTCATGGATGGAAACCTCCGCTGCGCGGGCTAGCGGCCGCGCCGAGGTTTCATTATCGGCGATGCCGGCCGGTTTGCCGGGCTCAGCTCAGGCTGAATGGGCCGGTCAGGCGGGCGCGCCAGGCCTCGATTGAGGCGCGGTAGCCGTCGGGCAGGTTGGCCGGCAGCGCGTCGACCGGGAACAGCCCGAGCTGGGTGCGCTCGTGGCTTAGCCGCGGCACGAACTCGCCGACGAGCCGGCAGCCGTAGCTGACGATGAACACCCGCTTGCCCGGCCCGACCTCGAGCAGGTAGCTGTCGAGCGGCGCGACCACCTCGACCTCGACGGCCAGCTCCTCGAAAAACTCGCGCGTTAGGCATTCGGCCGACGTCTCGCCGATCTCGATCCGGCCGCCGGGCAGCTCCCATTCGTCGCGCTCGTTCATCAGCAGCACCACCTGCTCGTCGGCGGTGATCAGCACGCCTTTTACGGAAACGGGGTACATCGGGACTCCTTGTCGGTGAGTCGGTCCATCCGGTTGAGTCGCGTCAGGCCTCGTAGAGTTCCAGCGGCAGCCCATCCGGGTCGGCGAAGAAGGTGAAGCGCTTGCCGGTGAACTCGTCGACGCGAACCGGCTCGCAGTCGACGCCGTGGCCGCTGAGGTGGGCGAGCGCGGCGTCGAGGTTGTCGACCTGGAACGCCAGGTGGCGCAGTCCGCACGCCTCCGGCCGGCTCGGCCGGGCCGGCGGCGACGGGAACGAGAACAGCTCGAGCCGCACCCCGCCCGGCACCAAGAGGTCGAGCTTGTACGAGTCACGCTCGGCGCGGTACGCCTCGGCGAGCACGGTGAGACCCAATATTTCTGTATAGAAGCGTTTGGAGCGGGCGTAGTCGGCGGCGATCAGCGCGACGTGGTGGACGGCAGTCAGGTTCATGGTGTCGGGGCGTTGGAGATGAGGGGGCGATGGTAAGCAGCGGACAAGCCGGCGCGGCCAGTCTCGGTCGGCAACGGTCGAAGCTATATACCCACAGGCTTCGGCCAACCCCGGATTTTATCCACAGTGTTCAGCTCGCCGCCGCGTGTACCAGCGTGGCGTTGAGCAGCCGCTGCGCGTCAAGCGGCGCGACGCCGACCTGGAAGCCGCGCTTGCCGCCGTTCAGGAAGATCCGTTCGAGCTCGAGGATGCTCGCCTCCATATACACCGGCATCACCTGCTTGGTGCCGAACGGGCTGGTGCCGCCGACGAGATACCCGGAATGCTTGTTGGCGACCTCGGGCGCGCACGGCTCGATCTTCTTCGCGCCGATTTGCTTGGCGAGCATGCCGGTGCCCACCTCGCGGTCGCCGTGCATCAGCACCACCAGCGGCTTCTTGTTCTCGTCCTGCATGATCAGCGTCTTGATCACGCAATGCTCGTCGACGCCCAGCTCGCGTGCCGAGGCGCGGGTGCCGCCTTTTTCCTCGTAGACGTACAGGTGTTCGGTAAACGGCACCTTGGCGGCGCGCAGCGCACGGATCGCTTGGGTGACCGGGAATTTGTCCTTGCTCATGATCGAAACGGCAGAAAGCAAAACGGCCAGTTTACGCGTTGGCCGCTCCACTCGGTAGCCTCAGGCGGGCTTGCTCGCCGGTGTCGTGATCCGACGCTGCTTCGCCTGTTCGGCCCATCGGCGGATCAGCCGCTCGGCGAGCAGGATCGCCAGTATGGTCGCGTAGAGCATCGGCTGGCTGACGTCCTTCTTCACCAGCCACCAGTAGTGCAGCACGCCGAGGATCGCGATCGCGTGGACCAGCCGGTGCAGCTTGCCCCAGTTGCGTTTGAGCCGCTTCATCCAGCCGTTAGTGGAGGTGACTGCCAGCGGCGTCATCAGCACGATAGCGGCGACGCCGACGGTGATGAACGGCCGCTTGACGATGTCGCGGGCGATGTCGGAGAGGTCGAAGAATTTGTCGAGCCATAGATAGGTAGCCAAGTGCAGCACGCCGTAGAAGTAGGCGAACAGGCCGGTCATCCGGCGCAGCTTCAGCAGCCAGCCGGCGCCGGTCAGGCGCTTGAGCGGCGACACCGCCAGCGTGATCATGAGGAAGCTCAGCGTCCAGGTGCCGGTCGAGTGGGTGATGAACTCGATCGGGTTGACCGCCTGGCCGGACAATACGATCCAGGCGGCGCGCGCCAGCGGCAGCAGCGCGGCGACGAACAGCAGCCCCTTCAGCGGCGCAAGAAAACGCGGCCCGGCAGGTTTGGTGCGGGTGACGGTGGCCATGGCGTCCTCAGAAGTTCTTCTTCAGGTCCATGCCGCGGTACAGCCCGGCGACCTGATCGGCATAGCCGTTGAACGGCAGCGTCTTGCGCTTGAAGAATTCGCCGATGCGCCGCTCGCTCGCCTGGCTCCAGCGCGGGTGGTCGACCTCGGGGTTCACGTTCGAGTAGAAGCCGTACTCGTGCGGGTTGGCCAGGTTCCAGCTGGTCGCCGGCGGCTTGTCGGTCAGCGTGATGCGCACGATGGATTTGATGCTCTTGAAGCCGTACTTCCACGGGACGACCAGGCGGATCGGCGCGCCGTTCTGCTTGGGCAGCACGTCGCCGTACAGGCCGACCGCCAGGATCGCCAGCGGATGCATCGCCTCGTCGAGCCGCAGCCCCTCGCGGTACGGCCAGGCGAGCGTATTGTCCTTCTGGCCGGGCATCTCGCCCGGGCGCAGCACGCTCTGGAACGCGACGTACTTGGCCTTGCCGGTCGGCTCGACCTGTTTCAGCAGCGCCGACAGCGGGAAGCCGATCCACGGGATCACCATGCTCCAGCCCTCGACGCAGCGCAGCCGGTAGAGGTGCTCCTCGAGCGGCGCGAGCTTGATCAGCTGGTCGAGCGCGAAGGTGCGCGACTTTTGCACCTCGCCGTCGACGGTGACCGCCCACGGCCGCGGCTTGAACTGCCCGGAATACTCGGCCGGGTCGCCCTTGTCGGTGCCGAACTCGTAGAAGTTGTTGTAGCCGGTGATCTCTTTCAGGCTGTTCGGCTTCTCGCCGGTCGACAGCGGGCTCTTCTTGGCGGCGAGCGCGGCGAACACGTCGCTCGACAGCACGAGGCCGGCGGCGCCGAGCATCAGGAAGCGGCGGCGGTCGATATAGAGATCCTGCGGGGTGATCTCGGAGGAGCGGATCTCATCCGGGCGCTTGATCAACATGGTGGGTTTCTCCGGTACGGGTGTCTGACCGTGAGTCGGCCTTTTTATGGCGATCTGACACCAGGACGGAAAAAACAGTTTCCCGGATGCGCCGGGCGCGTTCGGCCATGCTAGCCGGCTCAGACGTGGATGCCGATCAGGAACAACAGCACGATCAGCAAGGAGCTGACCAAGAGCGAGATCGCCAGCGTGTGCGCCCAGTCGCGCAGGCTGCGGCGCTGGTGGCGATCGAACACCCAGCGTGCCAACGCGTACAGCACGAAGCAGAGGACGAAAAACTTGAACAGGCGGCCGAACATGACGGGTTTCGCGGGTGAAGGGCAGGTGGCGCGATTATCCGGGCCGGTTTGCCCCGCCGCAAGGTGATGACGATATAATCGACGCGAAGAGAAACGGCTGCGCCGGCCTCGTCGGCCGTCGCCAAAGCAAAACAACAGGCCTCACCCGCAACCATGTCCCAATCCGAACACTCCGTCGGCATCGTCACGCCGGAAGACGCGTTTTTCGACACCCCGCTGACGCTCACCAGCGGCGCGGTGCTCGAGCACTACACGCTGCGCTTCGAGACCTACGGCACGCTCAACGCCGCCAAGAGCAACGCCATCCTGATCTGCCACGCGCTGTCCGGCCACCACCACATCGCCGGCCGCCACCACCCGGACGAGAAGGCGCCAGGCTGGTGGGACAGCATGGTCGGTCCGGGCAAGCCGATCGACACCGAGCGCTTCTTCGTGGTCGGCGTCAACAACCTCGGCGGCTGCCACGGCAGCACCGGCCCGTCGAGCGTCAACCCGGCCACCGGCCAGCCGTACGGCTCGGCGTTCCCGGTGGTGACAGTGTGCGACTGGGTGCGCGCGCAGGCGCGCCTCGCCGACCGGCTCGGCATCGACACCTGGGCGGCGGTGATCGGCGGCAGCCTCGGCGGCATGCAGGCGCTGCAGTGGAGCGTCGACTTCCCGAGCCGGATCCGCCACGCGATGGTGATCGCCTCGGCGCCGAAGCTGACCGCGCAGAACATCGCGTTCAACGACGTGGCGCGCCAGGCGATTCTGACCGACCCGCAGTTCCACAACGGCAACTTCTACCAGGAAGGCACGATACCGCGCCGCGGCCTGCGCCTGGCACGGATGCTCGGCCACATCACCTACCTGTCCGACGACGGCATGGGCGAGAAATTCGGCCGGATGCTGCGCTCGGGCGAGTACAAGTACGGCTTCGACGTCGAGTTCGAGATCGAGAGCTATCTGCGCTATCAGGGCGACAAGTTCTCCGACCGTTTCGACGCCAACACCTATCTGTTGATGACCAAGGCGCTCGACTACTTCGACCCGGGCCAGCGCTTCGACGGCAGCCTGGTGAAGGCGCTCGGGCAGGCCACTGCCAAGTACTTCGTCGCCAGCTTCACCTCCGACTGGCGCTTCTCGCCGGAGCGCTCGCGCGAGATCGTCAAGGCGCTGTTGGCGGCGAAGAAGCCGGTCTGCTACGCCGAGATCGTCTCCGAGCACGGCCACGACGCTTTCCTGATGACCGATGCGCCGTACGTCGCGGCGATGCGCGCCTATCTGAATAACGTCGCGAAAGAGGTGGGAGCATGAGCTTGCGCGCGGATTTGCAACTGATCGCCGACTGGATCGAGCCGGACAGCCGGGTGCTCGACCTCGGCTGCGGCGACGGCACGCTGTTGGCTTACCTCGGCGCCGAGAAGCGCGTGCAGGGCTACGGCGTCGAGATCGACGTCGACAACGTGGTGCGCTGCATCGAGGCCGGCGTCAACGTGGTGCAGGCCGACCTGGAGGCCGGGCTCGCCGAGTTCGACGACCAGGTGTTCGACCATGTGGTGCTGTCGCAGACCATCCAGGCGATGCACCACACCGAGGCCATCCTCAACGAGATCCTGCGCGTCGGCCGCGAGGCGATCGTCACCTTCCCGAACTTCGGCTACTGGCAGAACCGCTGGCAGATCCTGCAGGGCCATATGCCGGTGTCGGACACGATCCCGTACCAGTGGTATGACACGCCGAACATCCACTGGTGCATGTTGGGCGACTTCGAGCAACTGTGCGCGAAGAACCGCATCCGCGTGGTCGAGCGGGTGGTGATGGACGGTGAGCGCCGGGTGCGCTTCCTGCCGAACCTGCTGGGGAGCCTGGCGTTTTACCGGGTGACGCGGGGGTAGGTGGATTCGGCCGAGGTTGGCCGAAGCGTGGCATAGCGAAGGGAGCCGTTGGCTCCCTTTTTCATCGTCAGTTGCCCTTGCTGGGGGACGGGGAAGGTCGCTGGCCGTCTCGTTCGGCCAACGTTACAAGGGGGGCTGTGACAGCGCCGGTCCCGCCCGGCGGGGCGGGATACTTTCTTTTGCCTCGCCAAAAGAAAGTATCCAAAGAAAAGGCGACCCCACGACGCCGGCCCGCTTTGCGGGCTGCCCTGCGGGCGCCACGGCCAACGGGCGGCTGCGCAACTCGCGCCGGCTACGCCGGCACTCGGACAGTGCTCGCCGACTACCCCCCGTTGGCCGCGTCGTCCTCGGCGGCGTCGAAGGGGGAGGGGTGGTCGTTGGCTGCGGCCGTGAAATGGGTTGGAAAATCAGCGTGTTGCTTGACTTACCAGTGGCCGTGGATAAAGTTGTCGGCTGGCGGGTTCTGTGGGTAAGTGCAAGGTTGGCCGAAGCAATTGATGCTTGATCCCGCTCGATAAGGTTGGTTCGGCCAACGTTGACGAGTAAGTCCACAAACCTGTCGGCTTTTTAATCTTCACGCATCTAAATCCACTGCAATCGTCCTGCCCATCCCCTTTGCGCTGCCGAGTGATCGTCAAGCGGCCAGGTTTTAAGCCGCCGCTTGTTCGAGCACCGCGACGTTAGCGCGGGGCGAGTTCGGCGGCGCCTGGCCGCTTGGCAGGCGCGAGGGAAGCCGAAGGCCAGCGCATCGGGGTCGCATTTTCTTTGGGGACTTTCTTTTGGCGAGACAAAAGAAAGTACCTCGCCAGTCGGGCGAGACCGACAAGGCCCCAGCAATCACCAACGTTGGCCGAACAAGCTGATGAGCCGCCCCTCCACCACCGCCAAGAAAAAAGGAGCCAACGGCTCCCTTTCCCATTGAAATTAATATGCATTTTTAATATTCGTCCGTTCTTAACCACTTTATATGATGCGCTAACCCATCGAGATCAGGAAATAGAGAGGCACGGTGAATACCATAACGATAAAGAGTCTTTTTAAGGGATTGTCTTATTTTTGATGGAATGAGGATTTTTTCAATCTTTTCTAAGTCTTCCAGATGTTTGGTTGGCTCTGGGTGAATGGTGAATATCCCCGCTTGTGCTGTAATTCTGGGTGTTATGTGGTTTGGGATAAATTTCCCTATAGTTTTTCTTGATAAAGGATCTGGGTGTTTATTGGTTTCAATATAAGTTTTGTGATTGTATGTATATATAGCACTATCACCAGAATGTTCTTTCTCTACCGCGAAATAAGTCTCAACCAAAGGATTTCTACTCCAGTCAAGCAGTCTAGTTGGTAAGCCATGGTGTTGAGCCAGTGCAAGAAGTTCCCAATCAGTTAGCTTTGTGTCTGTAAGTCTAGGCCAAGCCTGCTCTCTGAATAGACGGAGTATGGTTTTTCTTTTTTTAAGAAGTCGTCGGGTGATAATTAATTAAGGTTTTTGTAACGACCAATGCTTGGAATTAATTGAAATTCCGCATCTTTCACTCCGCGATATATCATCGCCTTATCACCATAGCTTTGTATTGCTTGATGTAACTCTTCAAACGAGTTAATTATCGTTGTCTTCATTATGTAATTCCAGTTTGTGGCTATCGTTGTAATTCTTGTATTCGAAATGAATGTTTTATCACAAATGCACTGAAGTGCTATCCAAGCCGAACGTAAAAATTGATCCAGTAATTCTCTATTTAACCAGCAGGTATTGGTGCATGGGTCGTGTGAGCGGCGAGTGAATGTGGCCAGCTTGTCAGAGTTATCCATTAATAACAAAAGCATTATTTGGCGGTGCTCAACTCACCAAACTCGCCGCCACATTGATCGACATCGCCAGGATGCTGGTGTTGAACACGAACGACAGCACCGACTGCACCAACACTACCCGCCGCGCCGCCGGGCTGCCGAGCGCGACGTCAGCGGTCTGCGAGGCGACGCCGATCGTGAACGAGAAGTACAGGAAGTCCCAATAGCTCGGCGTGGTCGGCTTGTCGGGGAACAGCAGCGGCGGCTCGCCAGACCTGCTGCCGTAGAACAGGTGCGCGTAGTGCAGCGCGAAGATCGTCGGCAGCAGCAGCCAGGCACCGATCAGCGTCACCACGCTGAGCACCAGGTGCCCGAACTTCGCCTCGCCGGCCAGGCCCTTCACGCTGGTCAGCTCGAGCAGGATCGCGACCAGGCTCATCACCGCGGCGAGCGACACCAGCGTCAGCGCCATCGCGGCGCTCTCGTCCTGCCGGCGGGCGATGTGGCGGATCCGCTCCGGTGTGGCGCGCACCATCAATAGCCACAGCGCGAACAGGTACAGCCAGGCGGTGACGTTCCAGCCGAGCAGCAGCCGCTGCAGCCAAGGGGCAGCCGGGAGCAGCCAGAAACCGGCGATGCCGGCGGCGAAGGCGATGACGAGGCGGGGGCGGGTATGAAACAGGTGGCCGACACGGCGCATGGGTAAGACTCCGGCGAGCAATGATGCCGAAAGGATAGCCCACCTGCGCAGGCCCGATGCAAAAACCCCGGCGTGGGCAGCGCCGGGGTTTTCGCATTCAGGCTGGGCCGAACGGCTCAGGCGAACAACGTATAGAAGATCGCCGAGATCGCCACGCCGCCGAGGGCGGTGACGAACGCATTGCTAGCCTTGTCGGCGTACTTCCTCATCGCCGGCACCTTGCGGACCGCGTACATCGGCATCAGGAACAGCAACAGCGCGATGATCGGGCCGCCGAGCGTCTCGATCATGCCGAGGATGCTCGGGTTCAGCGTCGCGACGACCCAGGCGGTCACGCCCATGATCACCGCGGTGATCCGGTCGAGCTGCTGCGGAGCGATGGTCCTGCCCTGGCCACGCAGCTGCTTCACCACCAGACCGTTGAAGCCTTCGCTCGCGCCGAGGTAGTGGCCGAGGAAGGACTTGGTGATCGCGACGAAGGCGATCAGCGGCGCGGCGTACGCGATCACCGGGTTGCTGAAGTGGTTGGCCAGATAGGACAGGATCGAGATGTTCTGCTGCTTCGCGGCCATCAGGTCGGCCGAGGTCAGGCTGAGCACGCAGCTGAACACGAAGAACAGCACGGTCAGCACCATCATGCTATGGCTGAACATCAGGATGCGCGAACTGTGCGGCTCGGCGCCGTCGCCGTACGCTTTCTTCTGCGCCACCGCGAACGAGGAGATGATCGGCGAATGGTTGAACGAGAACACCATCACCGGGATCGCCAGCCACAGCGTCTTGAGCATGCCGTCGCCGCCGCCGGCGGTATCGAGGATCGCGCCGTGCCAGTTCGGGATCAGGTACAGCGCCAGCGCCATCAGCACCGCCACGAACGGGAACACCAGCACGCTCATCGCCTTGACGATCATCTCCTTGCCGCAGCGCACCACCAGCATCAGGCCGAGGATCAGTAGCGCCGCCAGCAGCGCGCGCGGCGGCGGGCTCATCTGCAGCTGGTGCTCGATGAACGAGGCCACGGTGTTGGTCACCGCCACGCTGTACACCAGCAGGATCGGGTAGATCGCCAGGAAGTACAGCAGCGTGATCAGCTTGCCGGCGGTGGTGCCGAAGTGCTCCTCGACCACCTCGGTGATGTCGCCGCCCTTGGCCGAACCGGATAGCACGAAGCGGGTCAGGCCGCGGTGCGCGAAGAAGGTCATCGGGAACGCCAGCAGCGCCATCACGACCAGCGGCCAGAAGCCGCCGATGCCGGCGTTGATCGGCAGGAACAGCGTGCCGGCACCGACCGCGGTGCCGTAGAGGCCAAGCATCCAGACGGTGTCCTGGCTGCTCCAGCCGGAGCGGTGGGCGGTGTGGGACGCCGCCGCGTAGGTGGTTTGCGACATGGGGGGTACCTGTGGGGGATGAGAGTCCTGTGGCGCCGGCTTCGCGCCGCTAACAAAACCCTCCCGGCGTTGTTGCTCTGCCTTGCCGTACTAGCTGTACTGTCTGCGGCAGAGCGCCTAGCCGGGATCGCGATGCTGGATTTTGTTGCGGCGCTTGGGCCGGCTGCCTGCGCCGCCTGCCGTCGTGTGGACGGCGGGGTGTCGTTATCGTCCGATCGCTCGAGCTGCATGCGCAGCGCGCGCGTGCCTGGGTGCCGGCGTTTTCTCGAACCAGCCGCTATCTCTATCTGCGCATTAAAATAGAATCGCGTGCTAATGTTATGTTGTGGTGATTCTACCGACCTTAAACGAACTTGTAGTGAGCAAAAGGGGGCGCGGTATTGATCTGGCTCGGCCGGGCCCGACGAACGGTTGCATCGTGGCAAAACCGTACTATGGCCGCCATATGGGAAATCCCGCACGGTCGGCCGATTGCCGTGAAAACTTGCGGCCGAAACGGTGGCGCGGTTTCGCACAAGCAATGTTGTTTTTCGCTTGCGGAACGACGGCGAGCGGCGCGGGGCGGCGGCGCTTGGTCGGCGCCGGGCCACGGTGGCACAATGCCAGCTTGATTCCCTCCCCGGCCCGCCCATGCTGATGACCGACACCGCCCCGACGCTGCGCCAGGCGATCTTTTCCCGCACCATGCTCACCTGCGTGTTCACCGGCTTCGCCTCGGGCCTGCCGCTCTATGCGCTGATCAACCTGCTGCCGGCCTGGTTGCGCAGCGAAGGGGTGGACCTGAAGGCGATCGGCCTGTTCGCGCTGATCCAGCTGCCGTTCACCTGGAAGTTTGTCTGGGCGCCGCTGATGGACCGCTTCGTGCCGCCGTGGCTCGGCCGTCGCCGCGGCTGGATGCTGGCGACGCAGCTGGCGCTGATCGTCAGCATGGGCTGCTTCGGCCTGTTCACCCCGGCCACCGAGATCTGGGCGATCGCCGCGCTGGCGTTCGGCGTGGCGTTCTTTTCGGCCAGCCAGGACATCGTGCTCGACGCGTTCCGCCGCGAGATCCTCGTCGAGCGCGAGCTCGGCCTCGGCAACACCATCCACATCAACGCCTACCGGCTCGCCAGCCTGATCCCCGGCTCGCTGTCGCTGATCCTGGCCGACCACCTGCCGTGGGCCACGGTGTTCTGGATCACCGCGCTGTTCATGCTGCCGGGCGTGGCGATGACGTTGGCGGTGTCCGAGCCGAGGCTTGCCGCCGCCGCACCGAAGACGCTGCGCGAGGCGGTGGTCGAGCCGTTCCACGAATTCCTCACCCGCAACGGCTGGCGCGGCGCGGCGCTGGTGCTCGGCTTCATCTTCCTCTACAAGCTCGGCGACAGCATGGCGACCGCCTTGGCGACGCCGTTCTACCTCGACATGGGCTTCTCCAAGTCGCAGATCGGCCTGGTCGCCAAGCACGCCGGGCTGTGGCCGGCGGTGTTCGGCGGCCTGCTCGGCGGGGTGTGGATGCTGAAGCTCGGCATCAACCGCGCGCTGTGGGCGTTCGGCGTGGTGCAGGTGGTGTCGATCGTCGGCTTCGCCTGGTTGGCCGAACAGGGGCCGTTCGCCCAGATCGGCGCGCCCGAGCTGACCCGGCTGGCGTTGGTGATCGGCTTCGAGGCGCTCGGCGTCGGGCTAGGCTCGGCGGCGTTCGTCGCCTATATCGCGCGCACCACCCACCCGGCCTACACCGCCACCCAGTTCGCGCTGTTCACCAGCCTCGCGGCGGTGCCGCGCACCGTGGCGAACGCCGGCACCGGCTACCTGGTCGAGGCGTTCGGCTGGACGACGTTCTTCTGGCTGTGCACCGTATTGGCGCTGCCGGGCATGGCGCTGCTGGTGAAGGTGGCGCCGTGGAACGGCAAGGAGAAGGGGCTATGAAGACGATTCGGGCCGCCTTGCCGCTGGCGTTGATGATGGTCGCCGCGGCGTCGGCGAACGCGGCCGACGCGCCGGAGCGGAGTAAGACGCCGTTCCGGGTCGACTACCGCTGCGCCGGCCACCGTGCACTGAGCGTGGTTTACCCGGCGTACGCCGACGCCGACAGCCAGCCGATCCGTCTGAACTGGCGCGGCAAGGTGTACCGCTGCGGCTGACCGAGTCGGGCAGCGGTGCGCGCTACGCCAACCAGCAGCTGGTGTGGTGGAGCAAGGGCGAGACCGGCTTCCTCGCCACCCGTGGTGGGCGGATGCTGGTGCGCGACTGCCGGGAAACGACCAGCAAGCCGCAGGGCTAGGTGCCCTCAAGCCAGTGGATAGTCGAGCAGGTGCTGCGGGCCGATCGGGCCGGGGTTCTGCCTGCCGGTGTCGCGCCAGCCGCAGGCGAGGTATAGGCCGAGCGCCGCGAGGTTGCGTGCGTTGACCGCCAGCATCAGCTGCCGCGCCGCCGGCCAGTCGCGCGCGACCCGCGCCGGCAACGCCGCCAGCGCCGACTTGGCGTAGCCGCGGCCCTGCTGGCCGGCGTCGATCCGGAACGCGTGCAGCGTCACCGTGTCGGCCGTTGCCCAGGCCGGCGTGGCCGGGCCCGCCTTCAGGATGAAGAAGCCGACCGGCGTGGCGGCGTCGAACACCGCGTAGCCGCGCAGGCTGGCCGAGTCGCCGTCCTCGCTGACCGCGATCGCCTCGTGGACCGAGCCGGCGAACGGCTCCTGTTCCGGCGGCAGCGTCAGCGCGCTCACCGCGTCGCGGCGTGCCGTGTCCAGTTCGCGCCAGTCGTGCAGTTGTATGCTCATCGCGCCGGCGCCTGGGCGAGTCTCCTCGCTGCTTCGGCCAGGCGCTTGCCCTGCACGATCGCCAGCGTCTTCTCCTCGTCGCTGATCGGTTTCTCGTTCTGCAGCCCGGCCACATGGCTGACGCCGTACGGCGTGCCGCCGCTCTGGGTGCTCGACAGCGCCGGCTCGGTGTACGGCAGGCCGATGATCAGCATGCCGTGGTGGATCAGCGGCAGCATCATCGACAGAAGGGTCGACTCCTGGCCGCCATGCATCGAGCCGGAGCAGGTGAACACGCAGGCCGGCTTACCGGACAGCGCGCCTGCCATCCATTCGCTGCTGGTGCCGTCGAGGAAGTACTTCACCGCCGCGGCCATATTGCCGAAGCGGGTCGGGCTGCCCAGCGCGAGACCGATGCAGTCGACCAAGTCCTGCCGCTCGACGTACGGCGCGCCGCTGTCCGGCACCGCCGGCTCGGTGGCCTCGCACACGGTCGACACTTTCGGTACAGTGCGCAGCCGTGCGCGGCAGCCGTCGACGCTGTCGATGCCGCGCGCGATCAGCCGAGCCAGTTCGCGGGTGGCACCGTGCTGGCTGTAATACAGCACCAGAATATCCTGCATTTTTCCCCCTGGATTAGGAGCCGGTCGCCGACTGGCTCTATGATGACAATGCACAAAATTTTACCCGTGAGACGATGACCGAGACGAGTTTTTCCCGCGACCGCCCCCATTTCGGTTTCCTACGCTTCCTGGGCCGGCGGATGGCCGAGCTGCACATCAACCAGGTCGCCGCCAGCCTGACCTTCACCACGCTGTTGGCGCTGGTGCCGCTGTTGACGGTGACGCTGATCGTGATCTCGGCGTTCCCGGTGTTCTCCGAGTACAGCGTGCGCTTCAAGGTGCTGCTCTTGACGACCCTGGTGCCCGAGTTCGCCGGCAAGGTGATCACCGTCTACATGCGCCAGTTCACCGAGAACGCCGGCAAGCTGACCGCCGCCGGCATCGTGATGCTCGGCGCGTCGGCGTTGATGCTGATGGTCACGATCGAGCGCACCTTCAACGGCATCTGGCGGGTCGAGCGCTCGCGGCCGTTCCTGCAGCAAATGCTGGTGTACTGGACGGTGCTGACGCTCGGTCCCTTGCTGCTCGGTGTCGGCCTGTCGAGCTGGAGCTGGCTGTACAAGACCTCGGGGCTGAAGTTCAGCCACCCGGTGCTGGCGTTGACCATCCAGCTCGTCGGCTCGATCGCGCTGACCACGGTGGTGCTGTGGTTCCTGTACCGGCTGGTGCCGAACCGCTTCGTGCCGGCCGACCACGCCGCGCTCGGCGCGTTCGTGACCGCGCTCTTGCTGGAAGTCACCAAGCGCGCCTTCGGCTACTACATCACCAAGATGGCGTCGTACCAGCTGGTGTACGGCGCGTTCGCCAGCGTGCCGATCTTCCTGCTATGGGTGTTCTGTTTATGGTTCGTGGTGCTGGCCGGCGCGATGTTCACCGCCTCGCTGTCGTACTGGGAGGACGGGGCGTGGCGGCGCCGCTTCGACCCGCGCCGGCGCTTCCAGGACGCGGTCGAGGCGCTGTTGATGCTGCACGAGGCGCAGGCGAGAGGCGTCGCGCTGCGCCTGACCGATCTGCGCCGCGAGATCCACGTCGGCTACGATGAGCTCGGCCAGTTGTTGGATAAATTGGCCAAGCTGCAGTACGCGCAGCTCGGCGCCGACGGCTGGGTGCTGAAGCGGCGCGCCGAGAGCATCCAGCTGATCGACCTGTTCCGCCAGTTCGTCTACAAGCCGACGCCCGATCAGGACGACGAGGTCGCCGCGGCGCTGGAGGCCTTGCTGTCGCCGGCATTCGACTCGCTCGACATGACGCTCGACGAGTTCGCCCGCCGGATCGGCCGGAAGTAGTCGGTGTTGGCGTAGAACGCCGGGTTGCGGTTGGCGCTCCACCAGCCGGGGATGCCCAGCAGCGGCAGCGGCTGCAGCTCGCGCGGCCGCACGAGCCAGCCGTCGTCGGCCAGCCGTTCGGCCAAGCGTTGGTCCAGCTCGGCGAGCTGCGCCTCGTAGGGTCGGCCGAAGAAGCCCGGCGTCACCGCCAGCAGCAGTGCCTTGCCGCACCAGCCCAGATGCGGCGTCAGCCCCTGTTCGAACAGCGCGTGGCCGAGCACGAACGGCGCGATCGTCGTATCCCAGCCGTCGCGTCGCGTCAGGAACAGCGTCGGCCAGTCCATCCCGACCAGCGCGTCGGCCATTCTTTCGTCGCTCACCGCCAGCACCACCCCGCATTCGTCGAGCAGCGTCACCGCGTCGCGGAACGGTCCGCGCTTCACCTCGCCGCGCGCGAGCGCGCGCAGGTGCCGGGCGTTCAGCGCTGCCTTGGCGCGCGGCCAGGCACACCAGGCCAAGGCGTTGAACCAGTCATGCCAGTTGGCGAGCCGGGTCGGCACCTCGCCGGTGGCGCCGATATGCGTCTCGTAGTACGCGGTCGGCTCCAGCTCGGCGGCGAAATGCAGCGTGGCGGGGAAGCCGGCGACCCGGTCGCGCGCGGCGGCGGTGAGCCGGTCGTAACCGGCCTGGTCGGGCCAGCGGGCGAGGTCGAGCCAGCCGGCGGCGCGGCGGATCGGGCGATACAGCGGGTGGGCGAGGTAGGAGGAATGCCAGTCGGTCACGGGTTTGCAGCGGGGTAGCGGGTTGATCGGCGGAACGGTCGGACATGGCCGACCGAAACGCCGCCATTGTCGCGGCAAACCGCACCGCCGGCAAAGCGCGGCGACGCGCGGGGCGGTGCCGTTATGAGCGGGTCGCGGGCTGGTCGTTCTCCGCGTCGGCCGACGGCGGGTCGCTGTAGATCTGGTTGACGCCGAGGTGCTGCGCCAGGCTCAGGTAGTGTTCGGCGCGCCGCAGCAGCGTCTCGAACTGGTTCTCGGTCGGCTGGTGGCTGGCGATGCCGATGCTCAGGTTGTAGTAGAGCGGCGGCAGCGGGGCCAGTTGCAGCGGCTCCTGTGCCAGTCGCGCGACCAGCCGCTCGGCCAGATGGCGTGCCTGATCCGCGGGGGTCCCCGGCAGCAGGATCGCGAACACCTTGCCGTCCAGCCGGCCGACCAGGTCGACCTTGCGCACCTCGAGGCGGCACAGCTCGGCGAAGTGGCGAATCGCCTTGTCGCCGGCGTGCTGGCCGAAGCTGTCGTTGAGCCGTTGCAGGCCATCGAGCTCGATCAGACACAGCGACAGCGCCCGGCCGTAGCGCTCGGCCGCCAGCAGCTCGCGGCCGGCCACGTCGAGGAAGTGGTAGCGATTTAGCACGCCGGTCAGCGGGTCGCGGCTGGCGGTGTGGTGCTGCTCGGCGTCGTGGCGGTCCTGCTTGATCGCGATCGCCGCCAGGTGCGAGGCCCGCGCCAACAGCTGCTTGTCCTCGCCGCCCATGGGCAGCGGCTGGCCGGACAGCAGACAGAGCACGCCGAGCGCCGGCTGTTGCGGCGGCTGCAGCGGCAGCAGCCAGCCGGCGTTCAGCGCCAATTGGTCGAGCTGCGCCGCGAACGGCTGCCACAGCGGGTGGCTGTCGAGCGGGTTGACCAGGCTCGGCTGCAGCAAGCGCAACAGCGCCAGCGTGGCGCCGTCGTAGTCGGCCGCGAGCGGCGGCAGCGCCGGCGCGATCCAGTCGCCGTGCCCGTCGTCCTGCGGCGCCAGCCAGAACGCGATCCGGCCCTTCGGGAACTGGCTTTCCAAGAGGCGCGCCAGCCGGGTCAGGATGTCGCGCAGCGGCGCGCGGTGCGCGATCATGTCGAGCACCGCGTGCTCGCCCTGGGTCAGCCGCTGCTGGCGGCGCAGGTCGGTGACGTCGCGCGCCACCGCCAGGATAGACTCGAGCCGGCCGGCCGGGTCCAGTTCCGGAAACAGCCGCACCTCGAAGATGATCGTCAGCGTCGACAGCGCCACGTCGGCGTCGAACATCCGCGCCCGGTTCAGCCGGATCACTTCCTGGCACTCGCTGTTGAAGCGGTTGGCCAGCGCCGCCGGCATGCCGTTTTCCAGCAGCGTCTTGCCGAGCAGCTCGGCCTCGGGCAGCGCGACACAGCGGGTGATGGTCTGGTTCAGGTACAAACAGCGGCCCAGCGGGTCGACCCGGGCGATCAGGTCGACGCTGTTGTCGACCAGGCCGCGGAACGCTTGCTCGCGGCGGCGCTGCATGTCGCTGGCGTCCTTGCGCGCGGTGATCCGTTCGCCGACGCCGCAGATCTGGTGATGGCCGTCGTGGCGCGGGTAGACCTGCGCGTTGATCGCCACCCATTCCCACTGGCCGTCGGCCAGGCGCACCCGCACCTCCAGGTTCAGGTCGCTGCCGGCCTGTTCGGCCGACTGGCGTAACAGCTCGGTGACCTGGCGCTGGTCGTCCGGGTGCAGCCGTCCGAACCAGCGCTCTAGCGGCAGCTCGCCCCAGTCGGACTCCAGCCCGTAGGCGTGCTGCAGCGCCTGCGGCGCCAGGCGCAGCACGCCGCTGGCCAGCTCCAGCGTGAAGAACACCAGGTTGGCGCTATAGAGCGCATTATTAAGTTGAGCGACCTCGCCCTCGAGCCGTTCCAACTGTTCTTGCCATGGAGTCAGCGAGGTCAGATAGCTGACCTGCCAGGCGTGTGCGGCCGGAGCGGGGTGGCGCTGCAGCAGCCAGTTCGCGCCGTCGTCCTGTAGCAGCGGGCTGTCCGACAGCAGCGTCTGGCGCACCAGCGCGTTGCGGGTGGTGACCGGCAGCGTCTGCGCCGCCGGGTTGAAGTACAGCTCGTGGCCGTCGTCCTGGACGATCGCGGCCGGGAACGGCAGCGGTTCGAGTGCCTCGCGCTGTCGCGCCAGCGGCTGGCGGCGGTAGAGCAGCAGCGTCAGCGCGATCGCCAGCGCGAGCAGGGTGGCGATCTCCAGGCCGTACAGCCAGAGCGGCGCGGCCGGCAGCAGCGCGGCGGCGTCGCCGCGCGCGGGCAGCAACAGCATCGGGACGATCAGCGGCGCAGGGCCGGTGCTGGCGGGCATGGTCGGCGGCATGATGGAAGCTCTCGGCTAGTCACGGCATTCTTTTCATCATGGCAGCTTTGGCGCCGCTGTCAGCCCTGTCGTGACGAGAGCCGGCCGTCAGCCGCGTGCCGGGCCCCGGCGCTGTGGCAAATGCAGTATGCTTGGCGCATCGATTTGGAGTGTGGCATGGAGTATTTCCCCTTATTCATGAACATCAGGCAGGCGCCCTGTCTGATCGTCGGCGGCGGCGAGGTGGCGTTGCGCAAGGCACGGCTGCTGCGGGCCGCCGGCGCCAGCTTGACCGTGCTGGCACCGGCGCTGTGCCGTGAGTTGGCCGAACTGGTCGCCGCCGGCGAGGTTCAACACCGTCTCGGTGAATTCGTTGCCGATGCGGTTGCCGGCCAGCGGCTGGTGATCGCCGCCACCGACGACCGCGCGGTCAACAAAGCGGTCAGCGACGCGGCCCGTGTCGCCAACATCCCGGTCAACGTGGTCGACGACGCCGAATTGTCGACCTGGATCAGCCCGGCGATCGTCGACCGCTCGCCGCTCTTGATCGCGGTGTCGACCGGCGGCGGCGTGCCGGTGCTGGGCCGGCTGGTCCGCACCCGGCTGGAGAGTCTGATCCCGGCCGGTTTCGGTCGGCTGGCCGGCTTTGCCGCGCGCTTTCGCGACCGCGCCAAGGCGCGCTTCGCCGACGTCGAGCAGCGTCGCGCGTTCTGGGAGTCGGTGCTGGAGGGTCCGGTCGCCGATGCGGTGGTGGCCGGCAGCGAGGACGTCGCCGAGCAGCTGATGGAGCAGCGCCTGGCCGCGCCCGACGCGCCGTCCGGCGCGGTCTACCTGGTCGGTGCCGGCCCCGGCAACCCGGACCTGTTGACCTTCCGCGCCTTGCGGCTGATGCAGCAGGCCGACGTGGTGCTCTACGACAACCTGGTCGCCAAGGAGCTGCTGGAGCTGGTACGGCGCGACGCCGAACGCATCTTCGTCGGCAAGCAGCGCGCCAACCACACCTTGCCGCAGGAGGACATCAACGACTTGATGCTGCGCCTGGCGCAGGAGGGCAAGCGGGTGCTGCGGCTGAAGGGCGGCGATCCGTTCACTTTCGGTCGCGGCGGCGAGGAGATCGAACGCCTGGCCGAACACGGCATCCCGTTCGAGGTGGTGCCGGGTATCACCTCGGCCTCCGGCGCCGCCGCCTACGCCGGCATCCCGCTGACGCACCGCGACTACGCGCAGTCGGTGACCTTCGTCACCGGCCACAAGCAGGACGGCACGATCCAGCTCGACTGGCCGGCGCTGACCAGGCCGAACCAGACCGTGGTGGTCTACATGGGCGTGTCGACCGCCGCCGAGCTGTGCGCCGCCTTCGTCGCGCACGGCAAGCCGGATGGCACGCCGGCCGCGGTGATCGAGTGGGCGACCACCGAGCGCCAGCGCACCGTGGTCGGCACGCTGGCGACGCTGCCGGCGCTGATCGGCGAACATGGCATCGCGTCGCCGGCGCTGATCATCGTCGGCGAGGTGGTGGCGCTGGCCGGCCGGCTCGGCTGGTTCCGCCGCATCGAGAATCCGACTGTTACAATCTGAAACATTCGCATTAGGGAACCGCGCACCATGGTCGGCCTCTTACTGATTACCCATTATGGCCTTGGGCAGAGCTTTATCGAGTGCGCCCGCCATTTCTTCGGCGCCGACCCGGGCAATCTGTCGGTGATGGCGGTCGACAAGAACGACGATCCCGATCAACTGCTCGCCTACGCGCACTCGCTGATCGCCCACCTCGACCAGGGCGAGGGGGTGCTGGTGCTCACCGACATGGTCGGCGGCACGCCGTCGAACATCGCCAGCCGGCTGGTGGTACCGGGCCGGATCGAGGCGGTGGCCGGCGTCAGCCTGCCGATGCTGGTGCGCTCGCTGTGTTACTGCGGCCAGCCGTTGGCCGAGGTGGTCGAAAAGGCGCTGACCGGCGGACGTGAGGGGGTACAAAATATTACACGGGGAGATTTACCATCATGATCAAGACCCAGGTCGAAATCATCAATAAACTGGGCCTGCATGCACGTGCGTCGAGCAAGTTCACCCAGACCGCCAGCCGTCACAAGAGCGAGATATGGGTGTCGCGTAACGGTCGCCGCGTCAACGGCAAGAGCATCATGGGCGTGATGATGCTCGCCGCGGCCAAGGGAGTGACCATCGAACTGGAAATCAACGGCGAAGACGAACAGGCCGCCACCGACGCGCTGGTCACGCTGATCAACAACCGTTTCGACGAAGCCGAATAACGATCCGGGGCGCCGGCAGCGCGACACGAGCGCCTACCGGCACGAGGGACCCTGAGGGAAGCAAGCTAGCATGAGCATCAGTCTGCACGGAGTCGCCATCGGGGGAGGGATCGCCATCGGGCGCGCCCACCTGGTGCGCCAGAGCATGGAGGACGTGGCCCACTACGGCCTCGACGCGGCCGACGTGCCGGCCGAGGTGGAACGCTTCGAGGACGCGATCCGCACCACCCGCAAGCAGCTCGAACAGCTGCGCAGCAGCATTCCGGAGAATGCCCCGGCCGAGCTCGGCGCCTTCCTGTCCTTGCACGTCATGTTGTTGTCGGACATCGCCATCTCCGGTGATCCGATCGACATCATCGAGACGCAGCGCTGCAACGCCGAGTGGGCGCTGAAGCTGCAGGCCGACCTGTTGGCCGAACAGTTCGAGGCGATCGAGGAGGACTACCTGCGCGAGCGCAAGCACGACGTGCTGCAGGTGGTCGAGCGTATCTTCAAGAACCTGGCCGGCCACGACACCGAGCTGGGCATCGCCGAGGATCTGTTCGACGACACCATCCTGATCGCGCACGACCTGTCGCCGGCCGACATGGTCTACTTCAAGGACAGCCGGATCGCCGCCTTCGTCACCGACGTCGGCGGCGCGACCAGCCACACCGCGATCCTCGGCCGTAGCCTCGACCTGCCGTCGGTGATAGCGCTGCACCACGGCCGCACGCTGATCCGCGAGGACGAGTGGGTGATCGTCGACGGCCAGCAGGGCGTGCTGATCGTCAACCCGGAAGAGTTGGTGTTGGCCGAATACCGCCAGCGCCAGCGCGCCTGGCTGGCAGCGCGCCGCAAGCTCTCCAGCATCCGCAATGTCAGCGCTGAGACCCGCGACGGCGCGCAGATCGAGCTGTTGGCCAATATCGAGCTGCCGGAACACGTCGAGATGGCGAAGAATTCCGGCGCCGCCGGCATCGGCCTGTTTCGCAGCGAATTCATGTTCCTCGGCCGCGACACGCTGCCGAGCGAGGACGAGCAGTACGAGGCGTACCGGCACGTCGCCGAGGCGATGAAGGGCGCGCCGGTGACGGTGCGCACGATGGACCTGGGCGCCGACAAGAGCCCGCGCTGGCTCAGCCACGGCGTCGCCGACAACCCGGCGCTGGGGCTGACCGGCATCCGGCTGTGTCTGGCCGAGCCGTTGATGTTCCGCGCCCAGCTGCGCGCGCTGCTGCGCGCCTCGCTGCACGGCCGGATCCGCATCATGTTCCCGATGCTCAACGCCTTGCCGGAGCTGAAGCAGGCGCTGGCGCAGCTCGCCTACGCCAAGGAAGAGCTGCGCGACGAAGGCATCGCCTTCGCCGACAAGATCGAGGTCGGCGCGATGATCGAGATCCCGTCGGCGGCGCTGGTGGTCGGCAGCCTGTTGAAACAGGTCGATTTCGTCTCGATCGGCACCAACGACCTGATCCAGTACACGCTGGCGGTCGACCGCAACGACGACGCGGTCAGCCACCTGTACGACCCGGTGCACCCGGCGGTGCTCAAATTGATCGCGCACACCATCAAGACCGCGCAGCGAGCCGGCAAGACCGTGGCGGTGTGCGGCGAGATGGCCGGCGACGCGCGGATGACCCGGTTGCTGCTCGGCATGGGCCTGCGGCACTTCTCGATGGACCCGGTGCACGTGTTGTCGATCAAGCAGGTGGTGCGCAACAGCCACCTCGACGACGTGGTGCCATTGGTCGGGCGCATGCTGCGCACCGAAGACCCTGATAAGATCGCCGATCTTCTCGATCAACTGAATGCCGAGCCGGCCGTCTGAGCCGGCCTTTCTCAATGCCAAAAGACTTTGTTGACCTTGCCACCATCCGCCGGGTGTTGGTGGTCAAACTCCGCTTTCACGGCGATGTACTGCTGTCCTCGCCCGTGCTGAGTGTGCTAAAGAACCACCTGCCGCATGCCGAGATCGACGCGCTGGTCTATCAGGAAACCCGCGAGATGATCAGCGGCCACCCGGCGCTCAACCAGCTGTTCGCCATCGATAAGGCGTGGAAAAAGCGCGGAGTTATCGGTCAATGGCAGGCAGAGTGGCAGTTGCTGCGGCAGCTGCAGGCGCGTCGCTACGATCTGGTGGTCGCGTTGACCGAGCAGAACCGTTGCGCTTGGTTGGTGCGGTTCTTGAAGCCGCGCTGGTCGGTGGGGCCAGTGTGGTCCGGCAGCAGCCGATTCTTCAAGAAGAGTTTTACCTTCCTCAATCGATTGGTTCCCAATAATAGTCGCCACATCGTCGAGCTGCACCTGGATGCCCTACGCCATCTGGGCATCTATCCCGGCGAGGACGAGCGTCATCTGTCGATGCACGTCGCACCGGAAGTGCGCGACGAGACCATCGCGCTGTTGCAGCGGCAAGGGGCCCATCTGCAGCGCTACATCGTGGTCCATCCGGCATCGCGCGGCGATTACAAATGCTGGCAGCCCGAGCGGATGGCGGCGGTGATCAATCGCTTGACCGCGCGCGGTGAACAGGTGGTGCTGACGGCTGCGCCCAGTGCCGAGGAAGCCACGATGATCGCGACGATCAGCCAACGGCTGGAGCGGCCGGTGATCAATCTGGCGGGCCAGTTGAGCCTGAAGCAGCTGGCGGTGGTCATCGACCAGGCCAAGTTGCTGCTGGGGGTGGACTCGGTGCCGATGCACTTGGCGGCGGCGATGCAGACCCCGGTGGTCGCCTTGTTCGGTCCGACCTCCCCGGTGGTATGGGGGCCATGGCAGGTGCCCCACCGGCTCGTCACCGTCGACATGAGCTGCCGCCCCTGCGTCATGGAGGGCTGTGGCGGCAGCCGCTACAGCGAGTGCATCGAGCGGATCACGGTGGAGCAGGTCATGGGGAATATCGACAGCTTGTTGACTGAAACCGTTGCGGTGAGCCAGTAAGCTGCACTATTGGCCGACTAGTCATTCATTTCGGCAAATAGAGTATAATCCATTGTTTTGTCTGAATTTTATGCGATTGGCCTGATGATCCCTTCTTCTCCTCTTAGCAGCACGGCGCTCTATCGCCGCCTGCTTGGCTATCTGCGCGGCGACTGGAAGATCTTCAGTATCTCGCTGGTAGCGATGTCGATCGCCGCCGCGACTGAGCCGGCGTTCGCCCGGCTGATGAAGCCATTGGTTGACGCGATCTTCGTCGAAAAGAGCCAAATGGCATTGTTTTTCGCGCCGCTCGCCTTGGTCGCGCTGTTCCTGCTGCGCGGTACCGCGAGCTTCGTCAACGACTACACCACCAGCTGGCTGTCCGGAAAACTCGTCATGCATCTGCGCGAGGCGATGTTCAGCAAGCTGATGCGCCTGCCGGTGCACTACTACGACGATCATCCGACCGGCCGCACTCTGTCGCGCATCACCAACGACGTCAATCAGGTCACCGAGGCCGGTTTCAGTGTGATCACCGTGGTGGTCAAGGACGGCATCACCGTGATCGGCCTGTTCGGGCTGCTGCTCTACACTGATTGGCAGCTGACGCTGATCTGTATCGCGGTGATGCCGCTGGTGACCTTGTGCATCCGTATCGTCAGCAAGCGGCTGCGTGGCCTGTCGCGTGAGAACCAGCAGCATATGGGCAAGCTCACCCAGGTGCTCGGCGAGACCATCGACGGCCAACGGGTAGTGAAGGTCTACGGTGGCGAGCAGCGCGAGGGCACTCGGTTTACCCAGGTCGCCAATTCGCTACGTCGCAACAACATCAAGCAGAACAGTATGTCGTCGCTGAACACCGGCGTCACCCAGCTGTTCATCGCCTGTGCGATCGCGCTGATCCTGTACTTCGCCGGCCTGCGCGCCCAACACAACGCGTTCACCGCCGGTGACTTCATGTCCTTCCTGACCGCGATGTCGCTGCTGTTTCCGCCGATGAAACGGGTCACCAGCATCTCGCAGGCGCTGCAGCGTGGCCTGGCTGCGGCCGAGAGCGTGTTCGAACTGCTCGATGCCGAGGAAGAACCGAATCAGGGCACGAAAAGGTTGGCCGAACCGCAGGGGCGTTTGTCTTTTCAGAATGTCAGCTTCCGCTACCCGGCCGCCGAACGCCTAGCGCTGAACCAGTTGTCGCTGGAGGTAGCCGCCGGCGAAACGGTCGCGCTGGTCGGCGCCTCGGGCAGCGGCAAGAGCACGCTCGCCAGCCTGCTGCCGCGCTTCTACGAGCCGAGCGACGGCCGCATCTGTCTCGACGGCATCAGCTTGCCGGAGATCGAGCTGTCCAGCCTGCGCGCGCATATCGCGCTGGTCAGCCAGGAGGTGGTGCTGTTCAACGACACCGTCGCCGCCAATATCGCCTACGGCCGGCTCGGCGAGGTCAGTCGCGACGAGGTGGTCGCGGCGGCGCGCGCCGCCAACGCGCTCGAGTTCATCGAGCACCTGCCGGACGGCTTCGACACGCTGATCGGTGAGAAGGGCACCAAGTTGTCCGGCGGTCAGCGCCAGCGCATAGCGATCGCCCGTGCGCTGTTGAAGAACGCACCGATCCTGATCCTCGACGAGGCGACCAGCGCGCTCGACACCCAGTCGGAGCGGCTGGTGCAGGGCGCACTCGACCGGCTGATGCAGAACCGCACCACGCTGGTGATCGCGCACCGCCTGTCGACGATCGAAAACGCCGACCGCATCGTGGTGATGCACCAGGGCCGTATCGCCGAGTTCGGCACGCACGACCAGCTGCTGGCGCGTGACGGCACCTACGCCAATCTGTACCGGCTGCAGTTTGCCGAAAAGAACCCAGTTTGACGGAGTACTAGTTTGTTGCTTGTAAAGACGATGGATGTGGAGCCGAACGTGATTCGGCCGTACGAGGGCTCGCCCTGGCTGCACGGTTTCCTGCTGGTATGCCTTTGTTGTTACCCGGTCATCGGCGCGCGCTACCTGCCGTTTGGCGACAGCGGACGCTACATGTCGGTGCTGGCGGGGCCGCTGTCGCTGCTGTTCCTGCTGGCGGCTGGCGCGCGCCAATGGCGCGCCTTGGCCGGCGAAGCGCTGCACTGGGCCTTGCCGTTTCTGCCGTTTCTGCTGGCTTACACGGCGGTCGTGCTCTGGCACGGTCGAGCGTTTGACTATGAGAGTGCGCTGACGCGGGTGGTGTACGGCGTGCTGATCTTTGCCGCGGCCCGTCTGCTGGGCGTGCGCACCCGCCATCTGGTTTGGGCCGCCGCGATCGGTTGCGCCTTATATCTGGTGGCCGCCCTGGTCGAATTGATCGGTTTCAAGCTGGGGCATTCCATGTTGCCGGACGGGCGTAGTATTAACTTGACCGAGAACGGGCAGCTGCGCGCCAGCGGCGGCGGTAGTAACCCGATCCATTTCGCCGACGTGGCGATGTGGCTGGTCGGACTGAGCGTATTGGGTTGTGTCTGTCTGAAAGAGGTAGGAGCAAGAATAAGGGGCCTCTTGCTGGCCGCTGGGACGGCCGGTTTGCTGGCGTGCGGGCTGTCGGGGAGCCGTGGCGCCTTGGTTGGCCTGCTGCCGTTGCTGGTTCTGCTGTTGATGCAGGTGCCGCAGCGACGTCGTGCACTCGCCGTGGTGCTCAGTCTGACGGCCGTGTTGGCGTTGGCATTACTGTTGGTCTTATATCCGCCGCTGAGCGAGCGCCTATGGCTGGCTTGGTTGGAGGTGAAGCGCTATTACACCGAACCGGTGTTTACCTTTACTTCGGTCGGAGCGCGCTTGGAGATGTGGCGGATTGCGCTGCAGGTCTTGCATGAGTCGCCGCTGTTTGGTGGTGGCTTCATCAGCTACGCGCAATGGATGCGAGATTTCCCTTCGCTCGGCCATATCGATCCAGGTATTTTGCAGCTGCCACACCTGCATAATGATTTCATGCAAGCGCTGGCGATTGGCGGCTTCATCTTATTAGCCGGCCAATTGGCAACGTTAGTTTGGCTATTCGGCAGGGCGCGTCGTCGTCCCTTGCAGTTGTGGCTATTGCTGGCCTGGCTGGCATTTGGCCTGACGGATTTGGTCATGCACACCAACCTCATGCTTACCTTCCTTGTTTCCAGCTGGGCATTGTTCGCGGCGGCGGGTACCAATGATGCAAGACGCTAAATGCATCTTGCTGATAGTTGACGGACTGGATAGTGGAGGCCTAGCAAAAGTATTGCTGATGCTGGCCCAGGCCCTGCACGCACGGGGCCACCGGGTGGGGTTGGCCTTGCTGAGCAATCGTATTGATTATCCGTTGCCGGACGATGTCTGGTTTCGGGCAAATCCAGTCCTGCCACCGAAACAGCGCTGGCGGCATGCCAGGTTTCGGCGGCAGGTGACCCAGTTTGCAGAACGTACGATTGCCGACTTCGAAGCCGAAGTCGGCGCTGCCGATCTGATCGTTGCGGCTGGTGAGCAGGCTATTCGATGTATTCCTTCGATTCGGCATTCGCGCATTGTCTTCAGCTCACATTCCTCGCAGCTCCAAGCCGCAAAGGCACCTGGGAAGCTGGGTGAGTGGCGGTTGGCTTTCAAGTGTTGGCGGCGTGGCCGGCGACTGCAACGCTTATTGAATGGCCGGCATGTGCATGTCGTGTCGCATGGTCTGGCCGATGAGTTGGTGCAGCGCCTTGGTGTGCGGCCCGCTGGACTGCATGTCATTTACAACCCGTTTGATATCGTGGCAATTCGTTCCAAGGCCGACGAGGGTACCCCACAATCCGAGGCACGAACCCGTCCATTCGTGATTGGAGTGGGAGTGTTGAACAAGCGTAAGCATTTCACCAGGCTTGTGGATGCTTTCGCTGCGAGCGGTGTGACTGGTGATCTCGTGCTGGTCGGGCAAGGTGAGCAGGCGGACATACTGCAGAAGCGGGCACAGGAGCGTGGACTTGAAGGGCGATTTGCTATCGTGCCCTTCCATGAGAACCACTATGCCTTATTGGCTAAGGCCAAGTTATTGGTACTTACTTCGGATAGCGAAGGCCTGCCGAATGTATTGAATGAGGCGTTGATCGTCGGTGTCCCTGCCTTGAGCACGGACTGCCCGCATGGTCCGAGAGACATTCTGGGCCCAATCGATGAACGGGCACTGGTGCCGCTCGATCGAGTCGATCTTCTGCCAGAACGCATACGCTCGTTGATTGAGAAGCCTTATGTCATTCCAGAGGCCATGGTCGATCGAGTGTCGGTCGACCGAGTGATCGATCAGTATCTGGCGCTGATCGACAGTTTCGATGCATGAGCTTGCAGGAAACAGGATCAAAAAGAGCGACCCGCCGTTGGCGGGTCGCTCTTTTTGATCCTGATAAGCCTAGCTTTGATACAGCGGATTGCCCGGATCCATCACCTTGCCTTCGCACTGGATCGTCTGCCAGAGCGGCTGGCCTTCCAGGCAGTGCTTCACGTCACGGGCTAGCGTGGAGTAGTCGCGGTGATTGCGCTGGTAGGAGTAGGCGCGCAGCAGCGTAACCTTGGCGGAGAGGTTGTCCGGCTCGTCCTGGACGGTGTCGCGCAACACCTTGATCGCTTCGTCCACCTTACCGTAGGCCAGAAACACTTCTGCTTCGCCTACCGGGTCGATGCCCCGCTGGCTCGGCTTCACGTAGGTGAAATGGCGCCAGCCGCGGCGGGCGACGTAGTAGCTCAGCATCAGCAGCAGACTGCTTCCAAAGGCGGCCCCGGCTTCAAGGATCATGATCGTTCTCCGTGCTTATGGCTTTGTTGTGCCTCCATTATTTTGGTTTGCCGCCACAAAGACAATCCGTAGAAATCCTTAGTATTTCCCCGCACTTAGCACGTCTGGATATGCTCTCCTCGTAGCACCGCGTCCAGCTTCGCTTCCGGTACGTCGTCGGCGATCACTGCCTGGCCGAGACTATGTAGCAAAACGAAGCGCAAGCGGCCCGATTCGACCTTTTTATCGTGGCTCATATGCGACACCCAGGCGTCGATGCCCAGATTTGGCGCCTTGGCGGGCAGTCCGGCGGCTTCGATCAGCTGTACCATCCGCGCCACATCGGCCTGGCTGAGCCAGCCCAGTTCGCGCGACAGGTCGGCGGCCAGCACCATGCCGGCGGCGACCGCTTCGCCGTGCAGCCAGGCACCGTAGCCGAGGCCTGCTTCGATCGCGTGGCCGAAGGTGTGACCGAGGTTCAGCAGCGCGCGTACGCCCTGTTCCTTCTCGTCCTGGCCGACGATCTCGGCCTTCATCTCGCAGCTGCGCTTGACCGCGTAGGCGAGCGCGTCGGGGTCGCGGGCGCGCAGCCGCGCCATATTCTGTTCCAGCCAGGCGAGGAAGTCGGCGTCGCCCAACAGGCCGTACTTGATCACCTCGGCGAGGCCGGCGGACAGTTCGCGATCGGGCAGCGTGTCGAGCAGCGCCATGTCGGCGATCACCGCTTTGGGCTGGTAGAACGCGCCGATCATGTTCTTGCCGAGCGGGTGGTTGATCGCGGTCTTGCCGCCGACCGACGAGTCAACCTGCGCGAGCAGCGTGGTCGGCACCTGGATGAACGGCGCGCCGCGCTGGTAACAGGCGGCGGCAAAGCCGGTCATGTCGCCGATCACACCGCCGCCGAGCGCGATCAGCGTGGTCTTGCGCTCGGCGCGGTTGGCCAGTAGCGCGTCGAAGATCAGGTTCAGCGACTCCCAGGTCTTGTGTTCTTCACCATCGGGCAGCACCACCGCGATCGTGCGCACGCCGGCGGCGTTCAGCCGCGATTCGAGCCGTTCGAGGTAGAGCGGGGCGACGGTAGTGTTGGTGACGATGGCGGCGGACGGTTGCGCCAGGTGGGGGAGCAACAGCTCGGTGCGGTCAAGCAGGCCGTGACCGATATGAATCGGGTAGCGGGTGTCGGGTAGGCAAAGGTCTAGGGTGATCATGCGAGCGGGCTCCGGCGCGGCGGCCCCTGCAGGGCGAGCAGTTGCTGTTCGAGCCGCGCCACCAGATGGGTGACGTTCTGTTGGGTGGTATCGACGATCAGGTCCGCCACCTCGCAGTAGAGCGGGTCGCGTTCGGCAAACAGCGCGGCGAGTTTGGCGCGCGGGTCGGCCGTCTGCAGCAGTGGGCGGTTCTTGTCGTGCAGGGTCCGGGCGAGCAGGTCGTCGACATTGGCCCGCAGGTAGATGACCGTGCCGTGGCTGGCGAGGTTGCGGCGGTTCTCCGGGCGGAGCACCGCGCCGCCGCCGGTGGCGAGCACGATATTGTTCATCTGCACCAGGTCGGCGATAACCGACACTTCGCGGTCGCGAAAACGGGTCTCCCCCTCGATGTCGAAGATGGTCGCGATGCGCACCCCGGTGCGCGCCTCGATCTCGTGATCCGAATCGTAAAAGGTCTTGCCCGCGCGCCGCGCCAGTGCACGTCCCACGGTGGTTTTGCCGGCCCCCATCAAGCCGACCAGAAAGAAATTGCCTGCCAGTTCCATGCCGATCATTGTAGCGGAATGTCCTAAGCGCTGTCCCGGTGCCGTGATCAGCGTATCAGCGCGCTGTTGTCGACGACGCGCGGGGTGATGAACACCAGCAATTCCCGGCGGTTGTGCTGGCGCGAGCTGTTGCGAAACAGCGCGCCGAGCAGCGGGATGTCGGCCAGATACGGCACCTTGTTCTCGATCTCGCTCTGCTCTTGCACGTAGATGCCGCCGATCACGATGGTGCCGCCGTTCTCGACCAGCACCTGGGTCTGGATCTTCTTGGTGTCGACCGCCGGCGTGCCGCCGACGATCAGCTTGTTGTTCGGGGTGTCCTTGTTCACCTGCAGGTCCATGATGATGTTGTCGTCCGGGGTGATCTGCGGCTTCACCTTCAGGCTCAGCACCGCTTTCTTGAACGACACGCTGGTCGCACCGCTCGAGGTCGCTTCCTGGTAGGGGATCTCGGTGCCTTCCTCGATGGTCGCCTCGGTGCGGTCGGCGGTCATCACCCTGGGGCTGGAGATGATCTTGCCCCTATCCTCGGCCTGCAGCGCCGAGATTTCCAGGCCGATGATCGAGCTGGCGCTGCGGAACACCGTGGCGATGCTCGCGGCGTTGGCGAGGCCGGCCGGCAGGTTTACCGACGGGCCGAACGGGATCGGGTTGCCCGGCGTGCCGACGTTCGGGTTGCCGGTGATAACCGCGTTGGCCAGCGTGTTGTTGACCGAGGTGTCGCCGCCGCGGTGCGCGTAGCCGAGCTTCACGCCGAGGTCGCGCTGGAAGTTGTCGCTGGCCTCGACGATGCGAGCCTCGATCAGCACCTGCTTGACCGGCTGATCGAGCTTGTCGAGCAAGCCGCGGAGCTTGTCGATCACCGCCGGCGTGTCGTTGACGATCAGCGTGTTCGACTTCGGGTCGATCAGCAGGCTGCCGCGCTCGGACAGCAGGCTCTGGCGCCGCCCGGCGTCTCCGCCGCTCTTCGGGTTGTCGAGCACGCGCTGGAAGTCCTCGACGCTCTTGTAGCGCAGCACGAAGGTCTCCGAGCGCAGCGGTTCGAGGCCGGCCAGCTGCTGCTTCGCCTCCAGCTGCTGCTTGTCGCGCGCCACCAGCTCCTCGCGCGGCGCGATGTGGATCACGTTGCCGACGCGGCGCTGGTCGAGGCCCTTGCTCTGCAGGATCAGGTCGAGCGCCTGATCCCACGGCACGTCCTTCAGCCGCAGCGTGATCGTGCCGGTCACCGAGTCGCTGGCGATGATGTTGAGGCCGGTGAACTCGGCGATCACCTGCAGCACGGTGCGCACCTCGATGTTCTGGAAATTCAGCGACAGCTTGTCGCCCTTGAACGCCGGCTTGCCCGGCTGGCCGGCCGTCGCGCCGACGTCGTCCGGCCGCTTCACCTCGACCACCAGCTGGCGCTCGGTCTGGTAGGACGAATAGTCCCAGTCGCCGGAGGGCTCGATCAGCAGCCGGCCGTTGCGGCCCTGGTTGAACGCGTCGATTCGGCCAACCGGCGTGCCGAAATCGCGCACGTCGAGCCTGCGCTGCTGGCTGCGCGGCAAGGGGGTGCCGACCAGTTCGATCACCAGCTTGCTGCCGTCGCGGCGCACGTCGACCGGCACGTTGCCGGCCGGCAGGCTGACCAGCACCTTGCCCTCGCCGCGCTCGCCGCGGCGGAAGTCGACGCGGGTGGCGGGGTCGGCCTCCTGCGCCGGCGCCACCGGTTTGACATCGGTCTGCTTCGGGCTTGGCAGCGGCAGGGTCTCGGCCACCGGCAGGGCGGTCGCGGCGGGTGGTGCTGCCTCGTCGTTCTGCAGCGGCGTCAGCCGCGCCTGCTGGCCGTAGGCGAAGCCGACGGCCGGGCGCAGCGCCTGGTTGCCGGTGAGGCGGATGGTCAGCGTGTTGCCGCGTCGCTCGCTGCGGTAGCCGGTGCTTTGCGTCAGCGTAAGCAGCAGCCGGGTGCGGCCGTCGCTGGCGACCAGCTTGGCCGAACGCAAGAGCGGGTTGTCGAAGGCGAGCTCCGGGCTGGCGAGCCGGCTGTCGGTGCCGGCGAAGTCGAACGCCAGCCGCGGCGGGTTGCCGAGCGCGAAGCCGTCCGGCGCCGGCGCCGGGCTGTCGAAGGTGATCTGCAGCAGTGCCTCGTCGCGGTTGACCTGGGCGACGCGCAGGTCGGTAATCGCGCCGGCCCAGGCCTGGCCGAACGCCAGCGCCAGCGCGACGCCGAGCAGCTTGAAAACGGGTTGGTCCATTGATTATTTCTGCCCTTGTGGCTCGTCGAGTGCCAGCGTGGTGAGGCGTTGTATCCAGTCGCCGTTGAGGTCTTCGACGGTTTCGGCCAACTCGATGCCGTCCTCGCCGATTTTTTGCACCCGGCCGAAGTTGGGGCCGACAAAGTTGCCGACCTGCACCCGGTACACGCTGCCGTCCGGGGTGCGCACCAGCCCGTAGCCGGCGCCGCCGCGACGGATCTCGCCGACCATCTTCAGCTTGTCGAGCTCGTAGTTTTCCAGCGGTTCGCGCGGGCGCCGGAAGTCCGGCACGCTGCCCTGACGCTGCGCCAGCAACAGTTTCTGCGGGTCGAATGGGGAGAGCTGGCCGTCGTTCTGGTAGAGGTAGGGCCGGTAGGCGCGCGCCGTGGGCAGCGGCTCGACCTGGCCCCGCAGGCCCCGGCTCGCCTGGTGCATCCAGTCGTCCAACTCCTGGTCGTCGTGGCGGCCGCAGCCGGCCAGCACGGCGCAGGCCAGCAGCAGGGATAAAGAGACGAGGCGGCTCATTGCGGCTTCACCCCGGCGGTGCCCGCCTGCGCGGCGCGCTCTTCCGGCTCCAAGGCGCGGTAGGTGTGCGCCACCGCCTGCAGCGTCAGCCGGCCGTCCTTGCCGCCTGCCGGCACGAGCGCCAGATTGCCGAGTGTGACGATGCGCGACAGCTGGCCGACGTCGCTGACGAAGGCGGCCAGTTCGGCGTAACTGCCGCTCAGCCGCAGATCGATCGGCAGCTGGGCCATTTCGGCCGACCTAAGCTCGCTCGCGGGGCGGAACAGCTCGAACTGCAGGCCGCGGCCGACGCCGGCCTGGTTGATCTCGGTGAGCAGCGAGTCCATCTCCGACCGGGTCGGTAACTGCTTGAGCAGGGTGCCGAACGAGCGGCGGATCGAGGTGAGTTGCGTCTCCAGCAGCGCCAGGTTGACCGCCTGGCGCTTCTTGTCGACGAAGCTCTGCTTCAGCACGGCTTCCTGCTGGGTGGCGGTGTCGAGCCTGGCGAGCTGGTCGCCGAGCAGCAGGCGGTAGCCGAGCAGCGCCATCAGCAGCACGCCGACGCCGAGCGTGATCAGCTGCGCCGGCAGCGGCCAGTTGGCCATGTCCTTGGGGTCGAGCTGGCGGAATTCGGCGAGCGTCATCGGCGGGCTCCCGGCGGCGTCGTGGCAGCGGACGGGTCGGCGCCGCCCGGCGGTTTCAGTCTGACGGTCAGTGCGAACTCGCTGGCGCGCAGGTTGTTGACGATGGCGGACTTCACCTCGACCAGCTGCGGCGTGTCGAACGCGTCCGATTGACCGAGCGCGCGCATGAAGCCGGACACGCGCGCGCCGGAGATCGCGTAGCCGGACAGCGCGATATGCTCGCCGTCCTGCTTCAGCTCGCGCAGGTAGACGCCGTCCGGGGTCAGCCGCGCTAGCTGGTCCATCAGCCGCACCGCGTCGCCGCGGCTGTCCTGCAGCTTTTCCACCAGCTGCTTGCGCGCCAGCAGCTCGGTGCGCTGCTTCTTCAGCGTGTCGATGTGGCTGATCTCGCGGTCGAGCCGGGCGATCGCCTGCTGCAGGTGGGCGTTGCGCGCCTCCTGTTGGTCGATGCGCGCCGACAGCCACAGCGAGCCGACGCCGATCAGCAGGGCGGCGACGCCGATACTGGCGGCCAAGAGCAGCTGGAAGCGGCGGCGGTGGGCGTGCTTGCGCTGTTCGCGGTGCGGCAGCAGATTGATGCGGATCATCGCTCGCCCCCCCGCAGTGCCAGCCCGCAGGCGGTGAGCAGCGACGGCGCGTCGTTACGCAGCTCGTCGAGCGGCAGCATCGGCGCCGACGTCATCGCGGTGAATGGATTGGCAAGCAGGGTGCCTAATTGGGTGCGGCCGGCGACCGCCTCGTCGAGGCCGGGCAGCAGGCCGGTGCCGCCGGACAGCAGCACATAGTCGACCTGGCGGTACTGGGTGCCGCTGACGGTGCTGGCGAAAAACTGCAGCGCCCGCGCCACTTCCTGCGCCAGCGAGTCGACGAACGGTTGCAGCAGTTCGCGCCGGTAGCCATCCGGCAACGCGGCGCGGCGCTTGGCCTGTTCGGCGCCGGCCCAGTCGAGCTCGTAACGCTGCTGGATTTCGCGGGTGAGCTGGGCGCCGCCGAGCGCCTGTTCGCGAAAATACAGCGGCAGTCCGTTGCGGACCACATGGCAGCGCAGCTTGTGGCCGCTCAGGTCGAACAGCGCGACGGTCTGGTTGAGGCCCTGTTCGGGCAGCTGGTGGCGGATCTGCTCGAGCGCGGCGAACGCGGCGAACGCCTCGACGTCGACCACGGTGGGGCGCAGCCCGGCCAGCTCGGCGACCGCGACACGCTCCTCGACCCGCTCCTTGCGCGCGGCGCAGACCAGCACGTCGAGGTCTTCCGGGCGGCCGGCGCTCGGGCCGAGTACCTGGAAGTCGAGGTTGACCTCGTCGAGCGGGAACGGGATCAGCTGGCCGGCTTCGCCGTCGACCAGCGCTTCGAGCTCGTCGTGTGAACTGAGCGGCAGGCGCAGTGTCTTGTAGATCGCCAGCGGCGTCGGCAGCGCGATCGCCACCTCGCGGGTCGGGCTGCCGAGTCTGTCCCAGGCGGCGCGGATCAGGCCGGCGACCCGTTCCAGGTCGCCGAGGTTGCCGTCGACGATCGCATCGCGCGGTAACGGTTCGATCAGGTAGCGCTCCAGTTGCAGCGTCTTGTCGTGGCGCGACAGCTCGACCAGCTTGATCGCACTGCTGCCCAGGTCGAGGCCGAGCAGCGGGCCCGCCGCCACCGACGACGGGCCGAACCGGGCCAGCCAGTCGGCGACCCGGGAAAATTTGCCGGAAAGCATGAGTTTTCCGCCCCTAGAAATGACAAGTTGATCGGCGTTGGCCGTAGTTGTTGTACTGGCGCTTCGGCGCAGGGCTTATAATTGCCGCTTCAGCGAACCACCGAGACATTATGCTCAAACGATTTTTTGCGATTCTGGCCGGCCTGGTCCTGGGCCTTGGCCTGCTGGGCGCCGGCGCCGCCGCGATCGCGGTGATCGTGACGTATCCGCGGCTGCCCAGCCTCGACGTCCTGACCGATTACCGACCGAAAATCCCGTTGCGTGTCTATACCGCCGACCAGCAGCTGATCGGCGAATTCGGCGAGGAGCGTCGCTCCTTCGTGCGCATCCACGACGTGCCGCAGCTGATGAAGCAGGCGGTGCTCGCCGCCGAGGACGAGCGATTCTATCAGCACAGCGGCATAGATTATGCAGGAGTCATGCGTGCCGCGGTCGGCAATCTGGTGTCCGGGCACGCCCGCTCCGGTGCCAGCACCATCACCATGCAGGTGGCGAAGAACTTCTTCCTGTCGAGCGAGAAGACCTTCACCCGCAAGTTCAACGAGGCGTTGCTGGCGTTCAAGATCGAGCACACGCTGTCGAAGGACCAGATCCTCGAGCTCTACTTCAACCAGATCTACCTCGGCCAGCGCGCCTACGGCTTTGCCGCGGCGGCGCAGGCGTACTTCGGCAAGCCGATCACCGACCTGACCCCGGCCGAGATGGCGATGCTGGCCGGCCTGCCCAAGGCGCCGTCGGCGTACAACCCGATCGTCAACCCGGACCGCGCGCGGCTGCGCCAGCTCTACGTGCTGCGCCGGATGCGCGAGCTGAACTTCCTGACCGCCGAGCAGTACGAGGCGGCCAAGGACCAGCCGATGAAGTACGCCCGCTCCAGCGAGGATGTGCCGCTGCCGGCGCACTACGTCGCCGAGATGGTGCGCCAGGCGATGTACGAGCGGTACCGTGACAGCGCGTACACCGAGGGCTTCAAGGTCTACACCACCATCGACAGCCACCATCAGCAGTGGGCGTTCGACGCGCTGCGCGCCGGCCTGGTCGACTACGACCGCAAGCAGGGTTATCGCGGGCCGGAGTCGCTCATCGACATGAACGCGCTGCCGGCCGATACCGACAAGGGCGAGGCGCTCGACGACGCGCTGTCGGAAATCCACGATAGCGGCGACATGCAGCCGGCTGTGGTGCTGTCGGCCAGCCAGAGTGCGGTGAAGGTCTACCTGCGCGGTGGCAAGTCGGCCGAAGTGAAGGGCGCAGGGCTCGACTTCGCCCGCCGCGCGCTCAGCAGCCGCTTGGCCGAAGACAAGCAGCTGCGCCCGGGCGCGGTGGTGCGAGTGCGCGCCAACCCGAAGGGCTACTGGGAGATCGTGCAGATGCCGGAGGTGGAGGGCGCCTTCGTGTCGGTCGACCCGCGCAACGGCGCGATCAAGTCGCTGGTCGGCGGCTTCGACTTCAACCGCCGCAGCTTCAACCACGTCACCCAGGCGTGGCGCCAGCCGGGTTCCGGCTTCAAGCCGTTCATCTACTCGGCGGCGCTCGAACGCGGCCTGACCGCGTCGACGATGATCAACGACGCGCCGATCACCGTGCCGGCACCGCCGGGCGGCCAGGTGTGGAACCCGAAGAACGACGACAGCAAGTACCTGGGCATGGTGACGATGCGCCGCGCGCTGTCGCTGTCGCGCAACATGGTGTCGATCCGCATCCTGATGTCGATCGGCACCGACTACGCGCAGCAGTACATCCAGCGCTTCGGCTTCTCGCCCAAGCAGCACCCGGCCTACCTGCCGATGGCGCTCGGTGCCGGTTCGGTGACGCCGCTGCAGATGGCCGAGGCGTATTCGACGTTCGCCAACGGCGGTTTCCACGTCAAGCCGTACTTCATCGACCGGATCGAAGACCAGACCGGGCGGGTGCTGGCGCAGACCGCGCCGTTGGTGGCCGGCAAGGGCGCACAGCAGGCGATCGACCCGCGTAACGCCTTCATCATGTCGAGCATGCTGCGCGACGTGGTGCGCTACGGCACCGCCAACCGAGTGATGAGCCTCGGCCGGATGGACCTGGGCGGCAAGACCGGTACCACCAACGAGTTCCGCGACGCCTGGTTCAACGGCTTCAACCCGAACCTGGTGGCGATCACCTGGGTCGGCTACGACCAGCCGAAGAGCCTGGGCCGGTACGGCTACGGTGCCACCGCGGCGCTGCCGATCTGGATCAACTACATGGCCAACGCGCTGAAGAGCCAGCCGGAGGTCGAACTGCCGATGCCGGCCGGCGTCGTGGTGAGGCCGGGCGCCGGCCTGCGCGGCGGCGACGAGTTCTTCTACGAGGAGTTCCAGCGGCCGAATCCGGAGCTGAGGCTCGACAACTCCGGCGCGGTACCGCACGGCCCGGGCGAGAGTTCCGAAGCCGCCGCCAGCGACGCCCAGGACGAGAACCAGAAGGCGCCGCCGAAGGATGCGGTGGAGAACGTCAAGGAGCTGCTGTTCTAAACGCCAGCGCCGCCGCGTTCGGCCAACCCCGTCCTCGCGGACGGGGTTTTTGCTGGCTGGACCGGCACGGAGATAGGATCAAGGAGGAAACGATGCGCAAACTGTTGATTGTGGTAGTGCTGGTGTTGCTGGCCGTGTTCGGCTGGGGCTGGTACTCGCCGTACTACACGCTGACCCAACTGCGCGATGCGGCACGTGCCGGCGACGCCGACTACGTGAATGCCCACATCGACTACCCGGCGGTGCGCGACAGCCTGCAGGCGTCGATGAAGGCGGCGATGACGCGCAAGCTCGGCGGCGCCGCGGCGGTGCAGAACAACCCGTTCGCGCGCTTCGGCGTGGCGATCGCCGGCGCGGTCAGTGCGCCGCTGACCGAGGCGCTGGTTACGCCGGACGGCATGCGCCAGTTGCTGCAGCAGACCGCGCATCAAGCGGGCGACAACCGAGCATCGGACGGTGACGATGGCTCAGCCGACGGCAACGCGCCGACGCCGCACGCCGACGGCGACCGGTCGTTGCACAACGTCGGTGCCGGCTATCGCAACTGGCGCGAGTTCAGCGTTCAGGCCGACAGCCGCATCGGCCCGCTGGCACTGGTGTTCCAGCGCCAGGGCCTGTTCGGCTGGCAGCTGAAGGCGCTGGAGGTCAGCGAAAACTGATCTTGATCAGACAAGTTAAAACGCCCCGCGATCGCGGGGCGTTGTCGTTTCGAGCGGGCGGATTCAGCCCAGGTGCAGGTCGAGCCGTTCGGCCAGGCCGGCCCGACCCGCCTCGGTCAGCGTCACCACCCGGCTGTGTTTCTGGCGGGCGATCCAGCCGTCGGCCTGCAGCCGTTCGGCCAGTGCCGCACCGAGCGAGCCGGCCAGGTGGTCGCGCCGTTCGCTCCAGTCGATGCAGCGCGCGGCGAACAGCCGGCGACTGCGGCGCAGCGCGGCGAGATCCAGGTCGAACTCGGTGAACCACGCTTCGCCGGCGGCGGTCGGGACGAATTCCCGCTCGGCGACGCTCAGCAGGCCGCGCTCGACCAGCGCCTCGGTCAGCATCACGCCGAGCCGGCCGGCCAGGTGGTCGTAGCAGAACCGCGCGCGCCGGATCGGTTCGGTGATGGTGTCGGCCTGCGACTTGGCCGGCGCCAGCACCATCAGCGACTCGACCAGCTGCGCCACCTGCGGCGAGGCGAGCCGGAAGTACTTGTGGCGGCCCTGCCGGCAGACGCTGACCAGGCCGTCCTGTTCGAGGCGGCGCAGATGGGCGCTGGCGGTGGCCGGCTCGACGGCGGCGCCGTAGGCCAGTTCCTTCGCGGTCAGCGCGCGGCCTTCCATCAGCAAGGTCAGCATGCCGATGCGGCTGGCGTCGCCGATGGTTTGCGCCAGTCGGCGCAGTTCGGGTTGTGCAGTCATCGTTAGATCGTAGGCAAACTGTTTGGCCACGACAAGACCGGGGGCATGGCCGACAATGCCTCATCGACGCCGCCGAGGAGAGCCGTCATGACCCCACCCCGCGACCCGCTGCAGGCGGTCGTCCACCCCGATCCGTATCGCTACTACGCCCAACTGCGATCGACGCCGCTGTACCACGACGCGGCGCTCGGCCTGTGGGTGGCGAGCAGCGCCGCCGGCGTCGGCGCGGTGCTGGAACACCCGGCTTGCCGGGTGCGGCCACCGCACGAGCCGGTGCCGACGGCGCTGGCCGGCACGCCGCTCGGCGACTGGTTCGGCCAACTGGTACGGATGAACGATGGGGCAACGCACCAGCGGCTGAAGCCGGCCGTGTCCGGCGCGCTCGCCGGCCCGTCGGTAGCCGGCCTGGCCGACGCGGCGACGCGCTGTGCCGAGCGGCTGCTCGCCGAGGCGCCGCTGCACGCTGACCCGGCGGCGCTCGACCGCTTCATCGTCCGCCTGCCGGCGGACAGCATCGCGAGCCTACTCGGCGTGCCGGACGCGGCGCTCCCGGCGCACGCAAGCCATCTTGCCGCCGTGGCCCGCGCGCTGGCGCCGCAGGCGAGCGCCGACGAACGCCAGCAGGGCAACGTCGCGATCGTTGCGCTTACGCAGCAGTTTCGCACGCTGCAGGCGAGCGCTCCGCCGGGCGGGCTGTTGGCCGGCTTGCAGCAGCGCCTCGGGGATCACGCGCTCGCCAACGCGATCGGCTGCTGTTGGCAGGCCTTCGACGCCGGCGCCGCGCTGATCGGCAATGCGCTTGGCGCGTTGGCAGAGCATCCGGCCTGGCGAGCCCGGCTGGCCGTCGAGCCGGTGCTGTGGCGGGCATTCCTGCGCGAGGTGCTGCGCTTCGATGCACCGATCCAGAACACCCGCCGTTTCGTCGCCGCCGACGGCCTGATCGCCGGCCAGGCGCTCAAGGCCGGCGACGCCATCCTGCTGTTGCTGGCCGCCGCCAACCGCGACCCGGCGCTGAATCCGCGGCCGGAGGCGTTCGACCCGCTGCGCGCCGAGCCGCGCTACTTCAGCTTCAGCCACGGCGCGCACGCCTGTCCGGGCGAGCCGCTGGCCTTGGCGATCGCCGAGGCGGGGCTGACCGCGCTGCGGCGCGCCGGGCTCGATCCCTCGCGCCCGACGGCGTACCGGCCGTCGCCGAACGCCCGACTGCCGCTGTTTGCCACCCAAGGAGTCCACGCATGATCGCCGTGATTTTCGAAGTCTGGCCGGCCGACGGCCAGCGCGATAACTACCTCGACCTGGCCGCCGAGCTTCGGCCAACGTTGGCCGAAATCGACGGCTTCATCTCGATCGAACGCTTCGCCAGCCTCTCCGAACCGGGCAAGCTGTTGTCGCTGTCGTTCTGGCGCGACGAGCAGGCGGTGGCCGCCTGGCGCCAGACCGAAGAGCACCGCCAGGCGCAGACGATGGGTCGCGCCGGGGTGTTTCGCGACTACCGGCTGCGGGTCGCCGCGGTGTTACGCGACTACGGCCTCGCCGAGCGCGCCGAGGCGCCGCCGGACAGCCGCGCCCGCCACGGCTGAGCGGCCGGCGCCCAAACCGCGTCGCTGTGGGTAGAATGGACGCTTTCCTTCACCCCGGCCGCGGCCGGTACCGCGTGACAGATGAACAGCGACATCAGTGAAACCAAGCCCCAGCCGCAGAGCGAAGACGTCGGCTCCCTGCTGGTCGACGAAATCGTCCAGTGGGTCGCCAAGGCGATCATCGAGGGCCACCTCGCGCCCGGCGCCGACCTCAACTCGGTCGAGCTGGCGCGGCGCTTCCATACCAGCCGCACCCCGGTGCGCGAGGCGCTGCTGATCCTCAGCCGCGAAGGGCTGGTCGAATGGTCGCCGCGGCGCCGCCCGCGCGTGTCGGCGCTGACGCTGAAGGAGGTGCGCGAGCTCTACCAGCTGCGCGCCACGCTGTTTTCGATGGTGGCGATGGCGATCGTCGAACAGGCCAGCGAGGCGCAGCTCGACGAACTGTGGCAGGTGCAGGCCGAACTGGCACAGGCCGCCGATGCCGGCGACGTCGACCGCTACTTCTGGGCCAACGTCGCGTTCCGCGACAAGGAACTGCAGCTCAGCGACAACGCGGTGATCAAGCAGGTGCTCGACTCGCTGCGGCTGCGCACCCACCGGCTGCGTCACCTCAGCGCCTCGCTGCCGGGCCGCCTGCAGCGCTCCTGCGCCGACCACGAGCGGCTGTGCCAGGCCTACCGCGACCGCGACGCCACGCTCGCCTCGGCGCTGAACCGCTCGCTGGTGCTGAGTGCGCTGCAGGGGGTCGAGCAGGCGTGGGGCGAACAGCCGGTGGCGGGACGGCGCGGCGAGAGCTGGTAGGTAAGCCTGCTGGCCATAACGCCAGAAGCCGCGTTCTGGCTCTTCGGCCCCGGCGCTCCGTGTCCATTCCGACGGCTCGCCCACCCCGTTCGCGAGCCGCGTGACGGCGATGTCGTGCCCTGGGTTCACCCCCCGGTGCCAAACCCCGCGGCGCTTTAGACCGGCCCCCGGAACAGGCGCAGCGGGAAGAGGCGTTGTCGTACTGTTCGACAGGCTCCTTGCTGGTGTAATGGCGTCGCGCCGGCGTAAGTGTCAAGATAGTCTCCGATACCGCTCGCCTTGACACAGTGTAAGCGGTGATTTAATCAAAGTTTATAGAATCAATTGGCAAGTACTTTGGCATTCATCGTCGGGCATCGGTTTTGTCCGGCGCGCGAGCGGCAATCGGCTCCGCTTGCCGAAACCGTCGCCGCCACGGTGTCGAGCCAAGAAGCGATGCGGGCAGTCCGCCGCTACCGGGTCAGGTAAACGAGCGGGAAACCGCGGTGGAGCGCAGCGCATCGCCCAAGACCGCGACCTTGAGACAGGGGGGGAGCATGAAGAGAATCACGGCGCCGGATCGGGTGCGCGCTTGCGGCTGGGCGCTGGCCCTCGCCCTCGCGTCGGGCGTACTCGGCTACAGCCCGATTGCCACGGCGGAACAGACCTGGCTGTACACGGGTGCCTCGTTCACGGGACAGGGCGGGCGCTACGAGTATCTGGGCGTGACGACCCCCTTGCTCGCGAGTCCGTACTTGACCCAGCGCTACATGGTCAGCGACTACTACTATCGCTACGGTTTGAATGGCGTCAGCGTGCAGGTCCGAGGCCAGGCGGTCGAGGCGGCACTGGGCGTTCGCACCGGTTGGGAGTCGGGTGACGGGGAGGTGTTTGCCGGGCCGCGTTATCGCGATAACCGCGTCACGCCGGACGGGGCCGACCCGCGTGCCGACGGCAGCGAGCTCGGCTTCGAAGTGGGGGTGCAGGGCGAGCAACGCTTTGGCCAGGGTTGGGCGATCAACGGCCTGGCCAATTACACCTTCGGACCGGCGTCCTACTGGGGGCGGGTCCGATTGCTGCACCGTGTCGTCGGCGAAGCCTGGGCGGGCCTGGAGGGGGTCAAGCAGGGCGACCCCAGCTACCATGCCAGCCAAGCGGGGCTGGTCGTAACGAAGATACGGCTGGCCGACACGCTCTACCTTGGGTTCAACACCGGGGTCAAGAAAACCAACGGCGAGCCGCGGGCCTTTTACGGCGGCGGCGATCTGACGTACGGGTTCTGACCCGTCTGGGCCTGCTGCCCGAGCGGGCCAGGCGGCGAGGCCGGGGGCACCGTCGTCGGGGCCGGCTTGTGTCATCCTGCGCCAGCCTCATCCTTCTGCGCATCTGCACTCATCCTATCGCCGCTGCAGCTCACTATCGGGGAGCCATGTCCGCACCCCTGATGCCGCCCTCGGGAGGCCTGACCGGGTTGGTCAGGGCATGGCGGGGTGGGGGCTTGAGGAGGCGGCGGTGTGCAGTACCAGATGGGCGACGCGCTGGGGAAAAGCGTGCCGAGCCTGCCAGTTAGTTGGGGAGACAGCAGGAGGGACGGGGTATGTCCTCGACTGGAGTCGAAGCCTGTCTCTACGGTATGCCAAAGAATGGGGGGACTGCCTGGGGCAACAAAAAACCCGCAAAGCCTTGCACTGTGCGGGTTTGGTGGACTGCTTTGGTGCTGAATTTGGCCAGACAGGAGTCGAAGTGTGGTCTGTAAGCCACGCCAGATAATGGTCTTGTCATTGGTAATTGTAAATGTACCCCCCAAAAAATACCCCCAGACTCTCGATGGTGGTGCTGTTTTGGTCTTCAATGCGCAACTTCTGCGAGAGGCTGTCATGAAGCTGAGCCGGCATCAGTCAGATTCTGGAGATGACAACCCGCAAGCCCTACCCCCTCGGACGTGAGTGACGAAGAATGGCACTTCGTCGCCTCTTATCTGGTCCTGCTGCCTGAAGTGCTGTTTTCGGTGGTATCGGGAGAGAAACAGCAAAAACAGCAACCTAGCTATCAAGCCAAGCTTTTATCTGTTACTCATTCAAGAGCATTTCAGCCATTCCATCCAGGCGCCCCTTAACGGCCTCCCAGTGCGGCATCTGGTGGCTGAGCAACTCGTAGAAGCGGGAGCTGTGGTTGTGTTCCATCAGGTGGCAAAGCTCGTGCAGCAGCACATAGTCGATGCACTCGGTCGGGGCTTTCACCAGATGCGGATTCAGCAGCAGCGCGCCGGAGGGGGAGCAGCTGCCCCACTGTTTTTTCATGGTCAGCAGCTTATAGGGTGGTAACTGCTTGAGCCAGGTCAGTCTGGGCTGGACTTCGGCCAGCCGACGGGCAAAGACGTGTTCCGCCCGCTGCCGGTACCACTGCCACAACAGCGCCCTGACCGCGGGGGCAGACAGGTCGTGGCCAGTGACGCACAGTTGGCCACGATAGAGTTTGACCTCGCCCTTTCCATTGCCAGGTTGCAGCTTGAGTACATGGCGTCGCCCAAGATAAAACAGGCTTTCACCGCCGGTGTATTCGCGCGGCAGCACATGTTCGTTGCGTGCGGCGATGGCGTCCAAATGCTCCAGCACCCAGCGCGCGCGTTTGAGCACCGCGCTTTTGACCTCGGCAGGCGTGGCGCCCTGCGGGGCGTCGACCTGCACCTGCCCGTTGGGGTGCACGTGGATGGCCACCTTGCGCCGTTTGGCTGACGCGTCCACATGGCACAGCTGGTAGGCAAACTGCCGCTCACCGTAATGCACCGTGTACAGCCTGGCAGGTGCTTCCGGCCCGGTCATCGGCTACTCCTGCCCAGACCCACCCGGGTGATGCGGATCACTTCCTCGATGACCTCCTTGGCCTTGTCCAGCCCCAGCAGGCCGAACAGCCGCGGCAGCAGCCCCTTGCGGATTTCGGCCTCAATGCTTTGCGGGCTCAGCGAGTTTTCGGCGACCGCCGTGTCCACTGTCTGCTGGATGGAGAAGGCCTCATCGACATAGGCCTGTCGCTCGACATCGCCAAGCGTCGCAAACAACTCATCGCCCAGTGCCAGACGGATGGCGCCGAAATAGGCTTGCGCGTGCTTGTTGCCGGTAAACGCATCGGGTGTGTCCGGTACTTCGCGTGCGTTGACCTGCGCCTCAACGTCCTTGAACAGTGCGTACTGCTTGAACGGGTGATCGAATAAGGCAGCGGCCTCCTCGATCGCCTGTTTCAGGAGTTCGGAGAACACCTTCTGCGCGTAAGGATCGTCGGCCAGTTCCTGTTCGATGGTTTTCTTCAGGCGGGTACGGATGATATCCGTCTCGTTGCGGGTCTTGTCCTCGTTCCACGTTTGCGGATCTTCCTTGCCCAACTCGCTGACGATATACAGCCCATCCGGCTCGCGAATGGTGTTGGCTGTTACATCCTTGTCCACCAGCTTGCGAATCTGCTTTTCGTAGGCGGAGTAGTCGACAGTTTCCTGTGCATCCTGGCGCACCATCTTGCGCAGGTTCACGAACCAGCGCAGGTCCCGCTTATAGTCAGCAATGTCCTGTTCGCTGAACGACTTGTCTTCGAAGAAGCTGCGCGACGACAGGGCTATCTTCAGGCACAAGCCAAACTCGGTGAGCGCGGCGTAAAAGTCTTCACGCAGCGGCTGGCGGGTATCCACTTCCACGCCGTCTTCGTCCGTCGTGTATTTGGGCACCAGAATCTGCCGGTACTGTTCGATGTCTCCACGGTTGACCACACCGGCGAAGATCGCCCAGAGCCGGCTGTGCAGCGTGGGCAGACGCTTGTATTCGGTGTCGACGTTGGCGTACAAGCCCGCCAGATCGTCCAGGTCGAACCCGCCTTGGGTGCGCTGCTCCAGATCCTGATAATCCTTGATCGCGGTATCCAGCTCGCGCAGGATGCCACGGTAGTCGATCAGCAGCCCATACTGCTTTTCTTCGTGTAGGCGGTTCACCCGCGCAATCGCTTGGATCAGGTTGTGCGCCTCAAGCGGCTTGTCGATATACAGCACCGCATTCTTCGGCTCGTCAAAGCCGGTAAGCAGTTTATCCACCACGATCAGGATGTCCGGCGCACCTGCGGTGGCAAAGTCCTCGATCACCTGCTTTTCATACGCTTCGGCGTCACCCGGTACATTGTTTTTCCACCCTTGCTGCACCTCGGGCAACTCCGACTCGTCCACCGCCTCGTGCCCCTCGCGGGTATCGGGCGGTGAGATCACGATGCGGCTGCTTACCTTGCCGATCTCGTCCAGCGCCTTCTTGTAGCGGATGGCCGAGAGCTTGCTGTCACACGCAAGCTGTCCTTTCAGCCCCAAGCCCAGCATCTTGAAGTTCTGTTCAAAGTGCAGGGAAATGTCCCAGGCAATCAGTTCGATACGTCGCGCCGCGCCGTAGATTGCGCCCTTGTTGGCGAACTTTTTCTTCAGGTCGGCTTTTTGTGCATCCGACAGGTTGTGGGTGATCTTGTCGAACCAGTTGTCGATCGACTGCGCGTTGACGTCCAGTTCCGGCTGGCGCTCCTCATACAGCAGCGGCGTGACTGTGCCATCGTCCACCGCCCGTTTCATGGTGTAGGCGTGCACGATGGGACCGAATTTGTTGGTGGTCTTGTCGTCCTTGAGCAGTGGGGTGCCGGTAAACGCGATATAAGAAGCGTTGGGCAGCGCCTGGCGCATGCGTTCGTGGTTTTCGCCGCCCTGGCTGCGGTGCCCCTCGTCGATCAGCACGATCAGCTTGGACGAAAGGTTGTGACACTCGGGCTGCTTGGTGGCGGAGGCAAACTTGTTGATGATGGTAAAGATGATGCGTTCGTTGCCGCTGCCGATACGGTTGGCCAGCTGCTTGCCGGACTTCACCCGCGCCACGTCGTCGCCGTGCTTCTTGCCGGCAATTTCGGTGCCGAACGCACCGCCGCTGAGGAAGGTCTTGGACAGCTGCTTTTCCAGATCCACCCGGTCGGTCGCCACGATGACGCGGCACTCCTGCAGGCCCGCTTCCAGCAGCAGCGCCCGACACAGAAACACCATGGTGAACGACTTGCCCGAGCCGGTGGTGTGCCAGATTACCCCGCCTTCGCGCCCACCGTCCGGGCGGATCTGGCTGATTCGGGACAGCAGGGCCTTGATGCCGAACACCTGCTGGTAGCGTGCGGCAATCTTGCCGGCCTTGCGGTCAAACAGGATGAAAAAACGGATAAATTCCAGCAGCCGCGCTGGGGTGAGCAGGCTGATCAGCAAGCGGTCCTGATCGCTGGGCAGCAGCGGCTGGCTCCACAGCGACTCGAAATAGTCGCGCAGCTTGCCCGGCTTGTCGGCAAACAGCACCTCACGACTTGCCGCCGACAGCGGGACATTCTTGATCTGGCTGAAGTCAGCTTCGGTGAAATCTTCTTCATGCCAACGCGCCCAGAACTTGGCGGGCGTATGGGTGGTGCCATAGCGGCCTTCGCTGTGGCTGATCGCCAGCATCAGCTGGGCGTAGGCAAACAGCAACGGAATTTCGTCCGGCTTTTGGTTGCGGATGGTCTGGCTGACCCCTTCGTCCACCATCGACTTGTTCGGGTTGCCCGAATCCGGCCGTTTGGCCTCGATCACCACCAGCGGCAGCCCGTTGACAAAGCCCACCACGTCCGGCCGCCGCGTATGCGTACCCTGGCTGCCCAGTACCTCGAACTCTTCGGTCACGTCGAAGCGGTTGTTGCCGGGTGTCTTCCAGTCGATCACCACGATGGTTGGCTGGTGCTTCTTGCCGTCCGGCATGAACTCGGTCACCGTCACGCCCAGCGTCAGCTTGTCGTACAGACGCTCGCTGGCGGACAGCAGGCCCTGATTTAGCCCCGGCGTGGTCAGCTCGCGCACGATCTGATCTATCGCCTGCTGCGACAGCGGATACTGCTCCCCCTTGTACTCGAAGCGCCGCGTCTTCAGCACCTCGACCAGTACCGGCTGCAGCACCACCTCGCGGTTGCTGCCGCGCAGCGCCAGGCATTGCGCCTGCGGCAAGAAAGACCAGCCCAGGTTGATCAGGGTGGCCAGCGCAGGAATGTGGCTGCTGTATTGTTCTTTGGTATTGGGGGTCAACGCCATAGTGCACAATCCTTGTTCTTGATAGCTCTACGGCAGCTCACTCGTATTTGGTGGCCTGGGTAGGAAGAGGTCACTCGTATTTGCAGACTTATTGGGGCGAGGTCACTTGTATTTGCCGGTAGGTCACTCGTATTTCGAAGCTAGGTCACTCGCATTTCAGCCAAGCTGGATCTCAGCCGGTGGTGCAGTGTTCGTCAATAAGCTGCGGAGTACGTTGACCAGCACAGGAGAATAGGCTTGTAAGCGCTGCTCGGCGTCGAGTTGTTGCAACTCCCCCGTCAGCATCAGCAGCAACTCGTCATCTTCAATTTGCAGTAATTCATCGGGCTGAACTCCACAGCTGTACAGCAGCGCATCAATCATTTGCCTGCGCTTGCCGATCAGGCCACGATTCTTGTCGTCACTGCCGCCGAGATTCAACACATCGATGGCGGTGCTGGCCTGGTCAGTCAGCCCTGTTATCCGTCCAGATAGATGGAATTTCAGTTCGGTTTCACACTCTGCCATTAACGGGGTCAGCGGCAATGGCTGGCTACCGTGCGCGTCGCCGCACTGGTTCTTGTTGTTGCAGCTGGCCACGATATTGGAAAAATCCAACGTGCGGTTAGGGGCTAGATCTTGCGGCTCTACATGTTCGTTATGTGAGCTGCTAACGAAGATTGCTTCGCAACAGTAGCCGCATAGGCCGTGTTGTTCGGTTATGCAGGTTTCACGGATCGCTCGGCGTACTTCACCATCTTTAGGTAAATCACGATAGCGCGCATGCGAATGCCGCCGTTTCCAATCGCGCAAAGCTTCCGGCTCATTGCCTTTAGTGATTTTGCGCATGACGCAGCTCCAACTTGCGGATCAATAGCGCTGCCTTGGCCAGCTCAATGTGTTCCGGAGGCAGTTCGGTGCTCAGTCTGGCAAAAAGAGCCTTAGCTTCATTCAGTCGGCTGTCTTGCAGCAATTCCAGCAGCTGGTTTATCTGCCCCTGAACTTCCTTATTGCGATAGTCGGTATCCATCGCCTGCAACAGCACCTGGTTGGCATCCAGCCCGTAAAGACCATGCTCAATCTCCAGCTCCCCATCGTGCAGCGCGTAGCACAGCACATCCTTGGCATCGCTGATTACCAGCGGGGAGTGGGTGGTCAGCACGAACTGGCAGTTGGGGAAGGTGCTAGTCAATTGCCTGATCAAGGAACGTTGCCACTTAGGGTGCAGATGAAGGTCCACTTCATCAACCAGTACAATGCCGTTGCCGTGCAGGGGGTTTTCCAGCGCCGGGTTCATCATGGCCAGGCGGCGGGCAATATCGCCCACCAGCGCCATCATGGATTTCTCGCCTTGGGATAGCTGCGAGACATTCAGCGTGACGCCGCCCTTGTCGATCGCCATGTGCAGGCGTGGTTTGCGCTTTATACGCAGGCCGCTGAAGCCGGGCATGAACGCCGCAATGGCGGAACGTACGGCGGTTAGCTGACGGTCGCGTGACGACGCTTTCTGTTGCGATAGCAGTTTCCATACATCGCTGTCATGCCCAAACAGTTCGGCAACGGATGCTAAAACCTCGTCAGATATCCCAGACTCGTTCTCACTGTCTTCGCGCTCACGGAACCACTCGAAAAAGCGGCGGAAGTCTACCCCCCGGTTCAGCGAGTTGTCGTAGCCATCCAGCTGGCTGAAGGTATGTTTAGTCTTGATTTTGAGCGGAATTTCCAGAACTGAGCGTTCCACCGGGTAAAACGCGATCAGCGGCAAGGAGTCCTGGTCGTCAGTCGTCAGCCGGGCACGGTAAAAATCGGCCAAGCGGCTGGCATCCGCGAGCGCGCTGTGCGCATCCGTTTTCCGCCCCTTGCGGGCGCGGGTCAGCGACCACTGGAACAGGCTGATCTCAGGCTCGGCGTTGGATTCCGTCGCTTGCCCTATCGCATCGTTCACTTCAATGGCGATGGCCGCAGACGCAGCGCCGTTGAGGATGGCTTCTTCTGGAATCGGGCTGCCGTTGCCTTTTTCGGCGCGGATACGCGCCACTAGCCAGCTGAGAGAAATCGCCAGCGACTGCAATAGCGTACTTTTGCCCGCCCCGTTATTGCCAACCAGCACGGTCACGTTCGAAGAATGCTGTTCGGTAGGCGCCAGCACAACCTCTAAGTCGGCAAATCGACCGACATGACTGAGCCTGAATTTTTTAATTTCCATCACAGTACCCTTTAAGGGTGAGCTTGATTGAATGGTTGTTTACGCATTATGCCACTCGATTTCGGCGCTGATTGTCTACTTATCCAGCCGCGCTTGAATACCAGCTATCTGTTCGGCCCAAGCCTGTTTGCGCTGCGCCTGAATCTGCGCCTGCAAACGCGTCACGCCTTCCGCCGTCAGCCCACCGTACTCGGCCATCCAGTCGCACAGCATCGCCTCGGCGGGCACAAACCAATCCGGGGCGGCCTTGCTGCGGCGGATGATCTGGTTGGCCCATTCGTCGAAGCTGGCGCACTCGTCATGCCCCTGCGGCAGGCACCCGGCCTCGGCCACCTGGTCGGCAAAGTGCCGCGCCACCTCGTTGAGATGCGCCTGCACGCTGCGGTCGGAGCGCAAAAAGAAGCGGAACTCGCCGTGCTGGGCGACGAAGTTGTCCATCATCGCCGCAAACTCGGCGTCGTTCGCCACGCCCAGCTGCTGCGCGGAAAAGCATTGCAGATTGGCCAGCCGCTCGATCAGCTGATTGATGAAACCTTCCGGGTCGCCGGCTTTCAGGCCGGTAAACACCATAGAGAAACGGGTATTCACCTCCATCGCCAGCACGCACGGCTTGCGTTGCAGCTTGACCAGATGCACCAGCCATTGCTGCAGGTGCGCGGGCGGCTCGCCGTTGGCGTCGCGTAGCAGCGCCGCGTCTTCGGCCAAGGTTTTGGACGGCGGTGATGCCACCAGCGGTGCAGCGTTGGCCGCACGCTTGGACTCGATGAAGTCGGCAAAGGCGCGGCTGCAGTTGAAGATCAGCATGTGGCGGGTTCCACCGCATCGACCTGCACTCGGCGCTTGCCGGTAAGCAGCTGCTGCATCAGGGCTTTTTTCTCTTGCTTAAAGCAGTCGAGTTGTTGTTGCAAGGCTTCAACTTCTCGGTCGGCGGAAGAGAGTATCGCTGCAATATGTTGTTGCTCTTCAAAGGACGGCACCTTGATTTCAATTTCCATCAAATCTAACGGGTTTATTCGCCGTGCTTTTCTTCCACCGTTAGCCAGTCCAAGGTTGGCCTTGTAAAATTCTTCCCGTGACACGAAAGCCAGAAACCATTTCGGGTCAACATTATTTTTGAAATCGAATGCGGGCAAGTCGAGCGTGGATTCGTAACCATCCAGCTCAGGAGGGACAAGACCGAATGCTCCATTCAGGAAGTCCAACTTGCTGTAAATAAATTGTCCAGCTTTTCTCCGGAAGTACTTAGTCGATTCGCTGCCTTGACGTTTTTCGTCCTTGGCAGTCACGCCATTGCCGTACAGCTTGATGGTGATTTTCTTGGCTACGTCACCAGTCGAGCCGGGCATGCGGCTTTCTACGATAAGATCAACTATCTTGCTCTTTTTCCAGTTGCCAAAGCCGGGCAGCCGCCGCTTGCCGCTCAACAGCTGTTGCGTCAGCGCCTTATTCTGCTGCTGGCTGTTGGTCAGCAAAGCTTTGGTCGTGGTAATAGCTTGGTCCCAAGCTGATAGAATTTGAGCGATTTTTGTTTGCTCGGCTATTGGTGGGGTGCGCAGCTTTAGGGGCTTTAATACTTGTAGATTGATATTCTTTTGAGCATTCTGCGATGCTTGTGAGTCAAGCTCATCTTTATAGGTCTCAAGAACCCATTTCAACCATAAGCAGTTAGCCAAGTCCGGATAAGGCTGAATTGCAACAACACTATCGGGGCAGGCAACATCAAAAGTTGTTATTGTGGTTTCGCCAATATTGGCAGCTATGGTTAGCAGTATTGTGCTTTTTGGAAACACTTTACTAACCTTCAATCCCTCGTTATTTAAGGTCTGGTGGAATTGGGTCAAAAATGTACCTGCCGCACTAATGTCCCCAGTTTGAACGAAAGGTATTAGTCCTCCGAAATAACGAGGATCGTTACGAGGCCGGGCTGAGAATTTGCCACGCTCAACAGAGGCTATTTCTTCTAGTTGGCGAATTGACCACCCCTTAGGCACCATAACCCAGCTCCTCTAGGTACTTGGCCATTTCGGTTTCCAGCTCGGCCAGTTGCGCCTTGAGCTGCTCGCGCTCGCGCCGTAGCGCCAGCAGGTCGATTTCTTGCTCTGCCTCATAAGGTATCGACGTAACGCGGGATGTTCAGGTTGTAGTCGTTGTCGCGGATTTCGGCCAACGTTGCCAGATGGGCGTACTTGTCGATATCGACGCCGTTCTTGTAGCTGGCGAAGATCTTGTCCAGCTGTGCTTCGCCCAGCTGGTTCTGGTTCTTGCCTGAAACAAACTCGCGGCTGGCGTCGATGAACAGCACCTTGTTGTCGCTCTTGTCCTTACGCAGCACCAGAATGGCGGCCGGGATGCCGGTGCCGTAGAACAGCTTTTCCGGCAGGCCGATCACCGCGTCGAGCAGGTTTTCTTCGATCAGCTTCTGGCGGATTTGTCCTTCCGACGCGCCACGGAACAGCACGCCGTGCGGCACTACCACCGCCATGCGGCCGTGGCCGGGCTTGAGCGTTTCCACCATGTGCAGGATGAACGCGTAGTCGCCCTTGGTCTTGGGCGGCGTGCCGCGGCGGAAGCGGCTGTACGGGTCGTTCTCGGCCACTTCCACGCCCCATTTTTCCAAACTAAACGGTGGATTGGCGACCACGATGTCGAAGTGCTTGAGCTTGCTGTCGCCATCCAGCAGCTTGGGGTTGCGGATGGTGTCGCCCCATTCGATGCGGTGGTTGTCCACGCCGTGCAGGAACATATTCATCTTGGCCAGCGCCCAGGTGCTGCCGATGGCTTCCTGGCCGTATAGCGCAAATTTCTTGGAGCCGATCTGCGCCGCGCACTTGAGCAGCAAGGACGCCGAGCCGCAGGTGGGGTCGCAGATTTCGTCGCCTTCTTCCGGCTCCACCAGCCGCGCGATCAGTTGCGACACTTCCGGCGGGGTGTAGAACTCGCCGGCCTTCTTGCCGGAGGTGGCGGCAAAGTTCTTGATCAGGAATTCGTAGGCGTTGCCGATGATGTCGAGCTTGCCCACGCGGCTGGGGCGCAGGTTCAGTTCCGGTTTGGCGAAGTCTTCCAGCAGATGGCGCAGGATGTCGTTCTTCTGCTTCTCGTCGCCCAGCTTGTTGGCGTTGAAGCTGATGTCCTGGAACACGTCGGCCAGCTTGCTGATGTTGGCGTCTTCGATGGCGTGCAGCGCCTTGTCGATGCGCTCGCCGTTGCCCGGCTGGTGGCGCGCTTCGTGCAGCGCGTAGAAGCTGGCGGACTTGGGCAGCTTGAAGCGCTCGTTGGCCATCATCTCTTCGATCAGCTCGGGATGGTCGCCGTATTGCTTCTGGTAGGTGTCGTAGTGGTCCTGCCAGACGTCGGACAGGTACTTCACGAACAGCATGGTCAGCACGTAGTCCTTGTAGATGCTGGGGTCTACCGTGCCGCGGAAGGTGTCGCAGGCCGCCCACACGGCCTTGTTGATGGTGTCCTGATTGACGGGTGTGTTCATGGTGATCGGTTCCAAATCAGGATTGCTCGGAGATACCCCGAATATATTCCCAAGTTTCTCCCGGTTTTCACCGGTAATCATAGGCATGTTTAGGGCAACAAAAGCCCCGCAGAGCGTTACGCTGTGCGGGGTTTCAGGACTGTTGCGGACTGCTTGGGTATTGAAATGTGGTGCCCCCGACAGGAATCGAACCTGTAACTGCCCCTTAGGAGGGGGCCGTTATATCCATTTAACTACGGAGACGACGGTAATCAGGCGGCGCGCTGTACCGACAGCAGTGCCAACTCGGCCAGCGCGTTCTTGGCCGCGCTGTCCGGCAGAACGGTCAGCGCGTCGACCGCGCGTCGGGCGGCCGCTTCGGCCGCGCCGCGGGCGTAGTCGAGCGCGCCGCAGGATTGTACCGCAGCGAGTACCGCGTTGAAATGCTCGCGGCTGGCGTGTTCCAGCGCGTGGCGGACCAGCTGGGCCGACGCCTCGTCGCCCTGGCGCATCGTGTAGATCAGCGGCAGGGTCGGCTTGCCTTCGGCCAGGTCGTCACCGAGGCTCTTGCCGATGGTCTCGGCGTCGCCCGAGTAGTCGAGCACGTCGTCGATGATCTGGAACGCGGTGCCCAGGTGCATGCCGTAGGTGGCGAGCGCCTGTTCCTGTTCGGTGCTGGCGCCGGCGATCAGCGCGCCGACGCGGCAGGCGGCCTCGAACAGCTTGGCGGTCTTGTACTGGATCACCTGCAGGTAGGCGGCCTCGTCGATATCGGTGTTGCCGATATTCAACAGCTGCAGCACCTCGCCCTCGGCGATCACATTGGTGGCGTCGGCCATCACCTGCAGGATGCGCATGTCCTGTGGCGCGACCATCATCTGAAACGCGCGGGTGTACAGGAAGTCGCCGACCAGCACCGCGGCGGCGTTGCCGAACAGCGCGTTGGCAGTGTCGCGGCCGCGGCGCAGCTCGGACTCGTCGACCACGTCGTCGTGCAGCAGCGTCGAGGTGTGGATGAACTCGATCATCGCGGCCAGCGAGTGCAGGTGCGGCCCGTCGTAACCCAGTGCCTTGCCGGCCAATAGCGCCACGGCCGGGCGCATGCGCTTGCCGCCAGCGGAAATGATGTATTCCGCCACCTGGCGGATCAGCACCACGTCGGAGTGCAGTTGCTCGCGGATGACGCGATCAACGGCCTGCATGTCTTCGGTAATCAGTGAGCGAAAAAGCGGGGCGGTGGACACGGTGGGAAACCAGTAAAAGCACGAGCCAATAAAGCGGCGATCATAACAGATCGGAACCGATTGCGGCCAAGGCGCGCGGCGTGCCGGGGCGGAGCGGGTGAAAAGTTGACAGCTATCAGGTACTTGCGTACTATCACGGGCTCTTCGCGCGCATCTTGCGTGAGGATCAATTCATTAGGAGTTCAATCGAATGTACGCGGTCGTAAAAACCGGCGGCAAGCAATATAAAGTTGCCGTTGGCGAAAAACTCAAAATAGAACAGATACCTGCCGACATCGATAGCCAGATTGTACTTGAAGAAGTGCTGATGGTTGCTGACGGTGAACAGGTTGAAGTTGGTGCCCCGCTGGTGGCTGGCGCTACTGTCAAGGCTACTGTGGTTGCCCATGGTCGTGGCGATAAGATCCGCATCTTCAAGATGCGTCGTCGTAAACACTACCAGAAGCACCAGGGTCATCGTCAGAACTACACCGAAATCCGCATCGACGCGATTTCGAAGTAAGGAGTAACTAGCTATGGCACACAAAAAAGCAGGCGGTAGCTCCCGCAACGGTCGCGATTCCGAATCGAAACGCCTCGGCGTCAAGGTTTACGGCAGCGAACTGATTCCGGCTGGTTCGATCATCGTGCGTCAGCGCGGTACCAAGTTCCACGCAGGCGACAACGTTGGTCAGGGCAAGGATCACACCCTGTTCGCCAAGGTTGACGGCTACGTTCAGTTCACCGTCAAGGGCGCCCTGAAGCGCAAGACCGTGAACGTGGTTCCGTACACCGGCGTCGACGGCGAGTAATTCCCGAACGTCTGGAAAAAGCCCTGTCCTCGGGATAGGGCTTTTTTGTTTGTATTGAGGCGCGAGGTGTGGCGGGTTGGCCGAACGACCCCTCACACCTCGCTCCTCAGGCAAGGCAGGAGAAATCATGAAATTCATCGACGAAGCCCGCATCGAAGTGGTGGCGGGTAAGGGCGGCAACGGTGCCGCCAGCTTCCGTCGCGAGAAGTTCGTGCCGCGCGGCGGCCCGGACGGCGGCGACGGCGGCAAGGGCGGCAGCATCTATGCGGTCGCCGACGAGAACATCAACACCCTGGTCGAATACCGCTTCGTGAAGCGCTATCAGGCACAGCACGGCGAGAAGGGCCACGGCGCCGACCGCTACGGCAAGGGCGGCGACGATGTCGAATTGCGCATGCCGGTCGGTACGGTGATCGTCGATACCGACACCGACGAGCTGGTCGCCGACCTGACCCACCACGGCCAGCGCGTCTGCCTGGCCCGCGGCGGCAAGGGCGGCCTCGGCAACATCCACTTCAAGACCTCGACCAACCGCGCGCCGCGCCAGTGCACGCCGGGCGAGCAGGGCGAAATTCGCGCGCTGAAGCTGGAATTGAAGGTGCTGGCCGATGTCGGCCTGCTCGGCATGCCGAACGCCGGCAAGTCGACCTTTATCCGCTCGGTGTCGGCGGCACGCCCGAAGGTGGCCGACTACCCGTTCACCACCCTGCACCCGAACTTGGGTGTGGTGCGGATGGATGACACCAAGAGCTTCGTGATCGCCGACATTCCGGGGCTGATCGAGGGCGCCGCCGACGGCGCCGGACTGGGGCACCGCTTCCTTAAGCACCTGTCGCGTACCGGCCTGCTGCTGCATTTGGTGGACGTGGCGCCGTTCGATCCGAGCGTCGACCCGGTGCGCGAGGCGCGCGCGATCGTCGAAGAGCTGCGCAAGTTCGACGAGGAGCTGTACAGCAAGCCGCGCTGGCTGGTGCTCAATAAAGTGGACATGCTGTCGGACGAGGAGCGTGAGCTGACCGTGTCGGCCTTCCTCGAGGCCTACGGTTGGCCGAAAGAGCTGCCGGACGATCGCTTCGGCTTCGACATCAAGACACCGCGCGTGTTCGTGATCTCGGCGCTGACCGGCGACGGCACCCGCGAGCTGACCTTCGCGATCCAGGAATACCTGGACGTGTGGCGCGCCGCCGAGAAGGAGAAGGCCGAGCAGGCGGCTGCGGCCGCGGCGGCAGCCCCTGCTCCGGCGGCCGAACCGGTGCGTTCTGGTCTGGTGATCCGCCCGGCCAGCTCCGACGAGTAAGCCGTACCGTTACTAGCGATGACCCGCAAAAGCCAGCACGCTCAGTCGTGCTGGCTTTTTGCTTGCCAGCGCACTCCGACGAGCGTCTGCCAGCCGCTCTGGTGGCCGTTGTTCGGGCGCGCCTCCCAGCGGGTGCCGGCACCGGCGACCAGTTGCCAGTGGGCGCCGCTCGGATAAGTGGCGGTGAGCATCCAGTTGCCCTGTTCCAGCCGGTAGGTGCCGCCGTTGCTGGCGTTGCCGAGGCTGTCGCGGCGGGTGCGGTCGGCGGCGCTGCCCCAGTAGCTGAAACCGAGCTCGGTGTTGCGCCAGGTGGTGATCGGCTGGTCGAGGCCGAATACGGCGAGTTTGCCCGGTGTGCTGTTGCCGATCCGGTCGGCCAGCCCGACGCTGAGCGTGCCGCCTTTCGGCAGGTCGATGCCGTAGCGCAGCAGCGCCATATTCGACGAGGTCGGCCCGCCGTAGCCCCACAACCGCTCGTTGGCCACCGCCAGCGCCACCCAGCCGGCCGGCGCCGGGATCGCCCAGCCCAGTTCACCATTGTCGATGTAGCCGCGCCCCCAGGCGGTGTCGTGGTGCGCTTCGATCATCGTCTGCAGCCGGGTGGTGACGCCGTCCGGCACCTTGCGCGACAGTGCATCGACGGTGATCGCCAGCGCGTCGGGCTCGTCGGCCAGCGCGATCTGGCTGAGACTGACGCAGAGTAGGGCAAGCAGGGGGCGGGTCAGGATGAACATGGCTTTGGCTGGGGGTTGACCGACGTCAGGCGGCCGAAGCGGCCGAGTGTAGCATTTGCCCGACAGTCTGGGCGGGTCGAGTGAAGGCGCCGGCGGCAGCGCGAGGCGACGCCGCTGACGGCGGCCAGGCTGGCCGACGTGCGCGGCCAAGCGGTTTTTCAACGATAGGAACGGCCCGCTCGCAAGCGGGCCGTTTTGTCGGGCGGGTAAGCCTGGTCAGCCTTGCCGCGGCTAGTTTTTAGGGCCATCGGCCACGTCGGGCAAGCCGTCTTGCCAGTTCGCCGTGACGTGGCTGCCGTCGCAGAACGGCTTGTTCTGCGAATGGCCGCAACGGCACAGCGTGACGCGATTGCGGATCTCGTAGACGCTGCCGTCCGCCGATTCGATGGCGATCCCGCCGCGCACCCATAAGGGGCCGCTGGACTGGCTGGGCGGGTCTTCGATCAGGCCCAGCTCCGGGGCATCGACCGCCTCGAGCGGCTCCCCGCTGGCCCGGTCCCAGGCGAGCAGGCGCCCGGAAGGGCAATGGTGCGTCTCGTGCAGCACGTATTCGGCGGTCTTCGGATCATCGCTGCGCAGCACCAGCTTCCACACGCTGCCGTGCCCGTCGCAGAAGCGGCTGTTGGCGCAGTAGTCGGGATTGTCGCTTACGGCCAGGGTCGGGCCGTCGAAGACTTTCGCGCCGTCGAGGATGGGCTGGAGAGAGGCGGTTTCGGTGCCGTCGAAGCCGACCCGCTGATGGCTGCCGTCGCAGAACGGCTTGTGCTGCGAATGGCCGCAGCGACAGAGCTCCGCCGGTTCTTCCAGCTCGAAGCGCTGTCCGGCGCGGTAGGTCCACGAGTGCCCGGTGGTGCTGTCCGGGGTGATGAACTGCTGTACCAGGGGCGGCTGGCCGTGGACGATGAAGGGGCCATTCTCGGTGATCACGATGCGGAAACGGGCTGGCGCAGCATGCGATCCCGGCGAGACCGCCGCATCGGTATCGGCTGGGAGTGTACTGGACATGACAGGGCCTCGGGAGAATGCAGGGGGGGATTCACCCCTAGCTTTAGTCGTCGCCCCCGAAAACATCAAGACGGCCGACCGGGGGTCGGGCGTGTTGATGATCCGGGCCCTCGACGCTGTCCCGAAGCGTGCCAATCGGAGGCGGCCCGGCCTTGCCGGCCCCGGGCTATCATGGCATGGTCGTGATGACGTGTTGTTAGCCGTGAAAGGAGCCGTGATGAGCGAGCAGGACCGAGAGCAGGGCCTTGCCACCCGTACCGCCGTGATGGGTGAGGCGTTTGTCGAGCGCGCGATGGGCGATCTGGACGGCTTCAACCGGCCGCTGCAGGAATGGCTGAACGAGCATGCCTGGGGCAGTACCTGGCAGCGCGATGGCATCGACCTGAAGACGCGCAGCCTGGTCACCTGCGGCATGCTCGCCGCGCTCGGGCGCAGCACCGAGCTGAAGGGCCATCTCCGCGGCGCGCTGAACAACGGCGTGAGCCTGGTCGAACTGCGCGAGGTGCTGTTGCACTCGGCGGTGTACGCCGGCGCGCCGTGTGCGGTCGAGGCGTTCCGCGCCGCGCGCGAGGTGTTGGCCGAACAGGGGCTGACGCTGCCGGACCAACCCTGAGAGAAACGCTCAAACCTGCTGCGCATTCCGGATGCTTCGTTGGGCGGTCGGCGTGCGTCTCCGTGAGACGCTCAGCGATCAGAAATCCTCATGGACATTGAGTCCATTCCGGTTTCTGCGCTCCGTCCGCCTTGCCTGCGGAATGCTCGCGACGGTTTGTAGCGCTTCTCTTTTCCAATCAATGGCTTCGGCCGACCCTTCTGCTGGCAGGGTTGAAATGTCACACCGCTGCGGCAAACTGCTGCATCTACCATGACCAACAAGGAGACACACCCATGGCAAGCGTTACCCTGAAAGGCACCCCGCTCGAGATCATCGGCAACCTGCCGGCCGTCGGCAGCAAGGCCCCGGCGTTCACCCTGACCGGCGGCGACCTGGCCGACGTGTCGCTGGCCTCGTTCGCCGGCAAGAAACTGGTGCTGAACATCTTCCCGAGCATCGACACCCCGACCTGCGCCACCTCGGTGCGTAAGTTCAACGAAAAAGCGTCGGCGCTGGCCGACACCGTGGTGCTGTGCATCTCGGCCGACCTGCCGTTCGCCCAGGGCCGTTTCTGCGGCGCCGAAGGCCTGGAGAACGTCAAGACCCTGTCGACCTTCCGCAGCCCGGGCTTCGACGAAGCGTACGGCGTGAAGTTCGCCGGCGGCCCGTTGCGCGGCCTGACCGCCCGTGCCGTGGTGGTGGTAGGTGCCGATGGCGTGGTCAAGCACACCGAGCTGGTCGGCGAAGTGGCCGACGAGCCGAACTACGACGCCGCGCTGGCCGCGCTGTAAGCGTCCAAAGCGTCACGACAAACGGAGCCTGCGGGCTCCGTTTTTTGTTGGCCGACGGTGTGATCCGTCGGCTTATTCCTCGGCCAGGCTCGCCTTGTGCTTGGCCGCCAGCCGGATGTAGTGCTGCGCCGAGTATTCGAAGTTGGCCAGCTCCGCCTCGGTCAGCTTGCGCACCGGCTTCACCGGGCTGCCCATGTACAGCCAGCCCGACTCCAGCCGTTTGCCCGGCGGCACCAGGCTGCCGGCGCCGATCATCACCCGCGGCTCGACCACCGCGCGGTCGAGCACGGTGGTGCCGATGCCGACCAGCACCTCGTCGCCTATCGTGCAGCCGTGCAGGCTGACATGGTGGCCGATGGTGACGTGGCGGCCGATCACCAGCGGCGCGCCTTCCGGGTCGGACTCGCGCTTGTGCGACACGTGCAGCATCGCGAAGTCCTGCACATTGCTGCCCTCGCCGACGCTGATGCTGTTGACGTCGCCGCGCAGCACCGCGCACGGCCAGATCGACGCGTGTTCGGCCAAGGTCACCTCGCCGATCACCACGGCGCTCGGGTCGACAAAACAGGAGTCCGGCACCACCGGGCTGTGGCCGTCGTAGCGGCGGATATTGCGATTCATCGGAACGTCCTTATCTAATCGGTCTGACTTCAAGCGCCTATGATACAGGCGAACCCGCGGGCCGTTATGCCCCGCCCGACCAAGGACGCCCCATGACCTCCAATCCGCTCCTCGCCATTACCGACCTGCCGCGCTTCGCCGACATCCTGCCCGAGCACATCGCCCCGGCGATCGACCAACTGCTCGCCGACGCGCGCTCCACCGTCGAACGCGTCACCGGCGACGTAGCCCTGCCTAGCTGGGCCAACACCCTCGAGCCGCTGACCGACGCCACCGAGCGGCTCGGCCGCGCCTGGGGTGCGGTGCAGCACCTGAACAGCGTGGTCAACACCCCGGAGCTGCGCGACGCGTACAACGCCAACCTGCCGAAGCTGTCGGTGTTCTGGACCGAGCTGGGCCAGAACCTGGCGCTCTTCGAGCGCTACAAGGCGCTGGCGGCGAGCGCCGAGTTCGCGACGCTGAGCCCGGCGCAGAAGAAGCTGCTGGAGAACGACCTGCGCGACTTCCGCCTGTCCGGCGCCGAGCTGCCCGAGCCCGAGAAGGCGCGCTTCGCCACGATCCAGACCGAGTTGGCCGAACTCGGCGCCAAGTTCGAGCAGAACGTGCTCGACGCCACCGACGCGTTCGAGCTGATCATCACCGACAAGGCCGAGCTCGCCGGCGTGCCGGACGACGCGCTGGAGATGTTCGCCGCGGTCGCCGAGGCCGACGGCAAGCAGGGCTACAAGATCACGCTGCAGTTCCCGTTCTACTTCCCGGTGATGCAGTACGGCGACAACCGCGCGCTGCGCGAACAGCTGTACCGTGCCTACGTGACCCGCGCGTCCGAATTCGGCCCGGCCGAGCTCGACAACACCCCGGTGATCCGTGCCCGGCTGCCGCTGGTGCGCGAGGAAGCGCAGCTGCTCGACTACCCGAACTTCGCCGAGCTGTCGCTCGTGACCAAGATGGCCGACAGCCCGGAGCAGGTGAGCGCGTTCCTGCGCGAGCTGGCCGGCCGCGCCAAGCCGTTCGCGGCGCAGGACCGCAAGGAGCTGGAGGCGTTCGCGAAGGCCGAGCTGGGCCTCGACAGCCTGGAAGCGTGGGACATCGCCTACGCCGCCGAGAAGCTGCGCGTCGCCCGCTATGCGTTCTCCGACCAGGAGGTGAAGCAGTACTTCCCGGAGCCGAAGGTGCTCGACGGCCTGTTCGGCGTGGTCGACACGCTGTACGGCGTGGCGGTGCGCCCAGCCGAGGCGCCGGTCTGGCACCCGGACGTGCGCTACTTCGAGCTGGTGAAGGACCGCGCGGTGATCGGCGGCTTCTACCTCGACCTGTACGCTCGTGAGGGCAAGCGCGGCGGTGCCTGGATGGACGACGCGCGCGGCCGCCGCGTCAAGGCCGGCAGCGTGCAGACCCCGGTGGCGTTCCTGACCTGCAACTTCACCCGCCCGGTCGGCGACAAGCCGGCGCTGTTCACCCACGACGAGGTGACCACGCTGTTCCACGAGTTCGGCCACGGCCTGCACCATATGCTGACCCGCGTCGACGTGTTGGGCGTCGCCGGCATCAACGGCGTCGAATGGGACGCGGTCGAGCTGCCCTCGCAGTTCATGGAGAACTTCTGCTGGGAATGGGACGTATTGCAGGGCATGACCCGCCACATCGACACCGGCGAGACGTTGCCGCGCGTGCTGTTCGACAAGATGCTGGCGGCGAAGAACTTCCAGAGCGGCATGGTGACGGTGCGCCAGATCGAGTTCGCGCTGTTCGACATGCAGCTCTACGGCGACTTCGACCCGGCCGGCGACTGGCTGGCGCTGCTCGACGCGGTGCGCACCGAGGTGGCGGTGAACATCCCGCCGGCGTACAACCGCTTCGCCAACAGCTTCAGCCACATCTTCGCCGGCGGCTACGCGGCCGGCTACTATAGCTACAAGTGGGCCGAGGTGCTGTCGGCCGACGCGTACGCGGCGTTCGAGGAAGCCGGCGGCGCCAACCCGGCGACCGGTCAGAAGTTCTGGGACGAGATTCTCGCGGTCGGCGGCAGCCGTCCGGCGATCGACTCGTTCCGCGCCTTCCGCGGCCGCGACCCCGAGATCGACGCCTTGCTGCGCCATAACGGCATGGTGGAGGCGGGCGAGGCGGTGGCCGCGTAAATTTCTGCAAAAAAAAATCCTAGCGGTCGGAACTTCAGGCCGGGGGTTCAACTCTTATCCGTGTTGCTTTCTCCAGAGCAGCAGTAGCAAGCGAGCTAGACGCATTTCCCCCTTTGTGTGGACATTCATGTGTCGTTGAATACCCTCCGGTGATCCCGGAGGGTTTTTTTTGTCTGTGGGAGCGGTTCGGCCAATATTGGGGTGGGAGGGTATGTTGCCGGGCGGGGCCGACCAGGCCCGCAAACCGTAGCTACCGTAAGCCGGAAGACACGTTGCAAACGCGGCTCTCTATCCCGCCGAGCGTCGATCGCGGCGGCGTGACGGTTTGTGCTGCCGTCCCGACCTGCTACGATGCGCCGCATCGGAATCAACCAAGGAAGCCGCGATGCAATTTGCCACCTGGAACGTCAACTCGCTGAAAGTACGCCTGCCGCAGGTGCTGCAATGGCTGGCCGACAGCCCGGTCGACGTGCTGGCGCTGCAGGAGCTCAAGCTCGACCAGGACAAGTTTCCACTCGAGGAGATCGAGGCGGCCGGCTACCGCGCGGCCTGGTTCGGCCAGAAGACCTACAACGGCGTGGCGCTGTTGGCGCGCGCGCCGCTGGAGCTCGCCGACGTCAAGCTCGGCATCCCTGGCTACGACGACCCGCAGCGCCGGGTGATCACCGCCACCGTGAACGGCGTGCGGGTGATCGGCGCCTACTGCGTCAACGGCGAGGCGGTCGACTCGGAAAAGTACCCGTACAAGCTCGAGTGGTACGCGCGCTTGACCGAGTTCGTCCGCGACCAGCTGGCGAACTACCCGGAGCTGGTGCTGATGGGCGACTTCAACATCGCGCCGGCCGACGCCGACGTCTACGACCCGGCCGCCTGGCAGGACAAGGTGCTGTGCTCGGTGCCGGAACGCGCCGCGTACACCGGCCTACTCGATCTGGGCCTGACCGACAGCTTCCGCCATTTCCACCCCGACGAGGTGGCGTACAGCTGGTGGGACTACCGGATGGCGATGTTCCGCCGCAACCTCGGGATGCGCATCGACCACGTGCTGGTCAGCGACGCGCTGAAGGCGCGCGCGACCGACTGCCTGATCGACAAGGTGCCGCGCAAGTGGGAGCGGCCGTCCGATCATGCGCCGGTGGTGCTGTCGGTCGCCGACGGAGTGGCTTGAGCGCGGTTAAGGCTGACTTAAGCGGGACGGTCTTTAATGGCAGCGTGGCATAAAGTCACGACATTCTTGGAGGAACCGCGAGATGAACAAGCAACTGTTACTGGGCGCGCTGCTCGCCGTCGGCGCCTCCGTCCCGGCGCTGGCCGCCGACGTCACCTGCCCGACCCACCCGCAGGCGCAGTGGCTCAAGCCGTCCGACTTCATGAAGAAGGTGGAGAACCAGGGCTATCAGGTGCGAGAATTTAAGGCCTCGCATAACTGCTACAAGATCGAGGGCACCGACAAGGCCGGCCAGCGGGTGAAGGTGTACTTCGACACCGTCAGCGGCCAGCCGCTCTCCAGCAAGCAGGAACACTAAAGCGCGATGAGCGACGTGGCACGGCCCGACGAGTCGGGCATCGACCCCTACCTGCGGCTGCTCGACTGCTGCCTGGCCGGCTGCGTGCTGCTCAACCTGACGTTGATGGTCCCCGCGGCGATGCCGCACCGGATCATCGGCTACCTCGCTGCCGGCCTGCTGCTGGCGCGGCTGCTGTATCGGTTCAGCGGGCTGGCCGCAGCCGGGCCGCGCTGGCGTCGCCGCGGTGCGGCGCTGCTCTTGACGCTGCTGGCCTTGCTGCTGGTGAGCGGCACGCTGCTCGCCACCGATCCCTTGCGTGAAACGCAGTGGCTGGAGCGCGTACACCTAGGCCTGGCACTGGCGCTACCGTTGGGGCTGACCGTGCTGCTCGCTATCGGCCTGCTGCACCGGCGCGACGAGCCGTGACGAGGCAACCTGCGGAGGAGCGATGCGGATCCTGGTAGTCGAAGACGACGCGCTGATCGGCGACGGCCTGCAGGCCGGCCTCGCCCAGCTCGGCTTCACGGTCGACTGGTTCAAGAACGGCCGCGATGGCTTAGCCGCCTTGGCCGCCGCGCCGTACGACGCGGTGGTGCTCGATCTGGGCCTGCCCGGCGTCGACGGCCTGGACATCCTCGCCGCCTGGCGCCGTGCCGGCCAGCAGGTGCCGGTGCTGGTGCTGACCGCGCGCGACGCGCTGGCCGACCGGGTCGGCGGCCTCGATGCCGGCGCCGACGATTACCTAACCAAACCGTTTGCACTCGTAGAAGTCGCCGCGCGGCTGCGCGCATTGATCCGCCGCAGCCACGGGCAGGGCGCGCCGCTGCTCTGTCACGGCAAGCTGGTGTTCGACCCGACCGCGCGGCGCGCCACCCTCGACGGCGAACCGCTCGAGCTGACCGCGCGCGAGCTGGCACTGCTCGAGGTGCTGCTCGCCGGCAAGGGCCGGGTGCAGCCGCGCGCGCTGCTCGAGGAAAAGCTGTACGGCTGGGGCGACGAGGTCGACAGCAATGCGATCGAGGTGCATATCCACCATCTGCGCAAGAAGCTCGGCAGCGGCTTCATCCGCACCGTGCGCGGCGTCGGTTACACGCTGGGGGACGACGCGTGAGGGTGAACAGTCTGCGCCTGCGGCTGTCGCTGATCCTGCTGCTGGTCGCACCGATCGTCTGGGCGCTGGCCACCGTCAGCGCCTATTTCCAGACCCGCCACGAAATCAACCAGCTGTTCGACACCCAGCAGACGCTGTTCGCACGCCAGCTGCTGTCGGCCAAGCTGGCCGCTACGACCGGCCCGGCGCCGACGCCGGCGTTGCCTAAGACCAAACAACTGATCCACGGCGGCGAGCACGGCGCGTTCGAGGACGACGCGCTGTCGTTCGCGGTGTTCGACTACACTGGCCGGCTGCTGTTCAGCGGCGGCGAGGGCAAGCATTTTCGCATCGACCCGGCGCGGCGCGGCTTCGTCGGCGATACCGTCAAGCACGACGCGCGCTGGCGGCTGCTCTACCTGCCTGCGCCGGACGGGCAAAGCACGGTGGTGGTCGGCCAGAAGGAGGACTACCGCGATGAACTGGTCTGGGAGGTGGTCGGCGTGCAGCTGGCGCCGTGGCTGGCGGCGCTGCCTATCCTGCTCCTGGTGCTGGTGTGGGCGATCGGCCGGGAGCTGGCGCCGCTCACCGCCGCGGCACGCCAGCTGACCGCGCGTCGCACCGACGACGCGACGCCGCTGGCGGTCGCAGGCCTGGCATCCGAGGTGGCGCCGCTGGTCGCGGCGCTCAACCAGCTGTTCGCCCGCACCGCCGACATGCTGGCGCGCGAGCGCCGCTTCACCGCCGACGCCGCGCACGAGCTGCGCAGCCCGCTCGCCGCACTGAAGGTGCAGGCCGAGGTGGCGCAGCTGGCCGAACACAAACCGGCGGCGCGACAGCGTGCGCTGGCCAACCTGTCGACCGGCATCGACCGCGCGACCCGGCTGCTCGAGCAGCTGTTGGCGCTGTCGCGGCTCGACCCGCTGTCCGGGCTGGCCGATACCCGGCCGGTCGACTGGCGGCGGGTGGCCGACGCCGCCTGCGCCGACGTCTCAACGTTGGCCGAACAGCGTGGCGTGACGATAGCCCGGTCCGGCGACGCCGCCACGGCGCTGCCGTTGGCGGGCGACGAGACGCTGTTGACGCTGCTGTTGCGCAACCTGCTCGATAACGCCTTGCGCTACGGCCCGCCCGGTGGCCGGGTGACGCTGACCTTGGCGCCGGACGCGATCCGCGTCGAGGACGACGGCCCGGGCATCGCGCCGGACGACCTGCCGCGGGTGCGCGAGCGCTTCTTCCGCCCGCCCGGGCAGAGTGAGCCGGGCAGCGGCCTGGGCCTGTCTATCGTCGAGCGGGTCGCCGCCTTGCACGGCCTGACGCTGACGCTCGCCAACCGGCAAGGCGGCGGCCTCGCGGCCAGCCTGCAGCGCGGCTGAGCGCGGGCTGCGACATCGTGTCGCATGGTCGACCGTGGCCGGCTGGCTTACGCTGGCGTACTACCGTGCTGAGTACGGTATCCAAAGGTTGCCCCCGCCGCATCGGCGGGGTTTTTTTTTTGCCTGTTTTCCCTCCGCTTGCGCGTGGGCCTGTTCTTCTTCGGCTGGGAGCGGCTATCGAAGATGAAGCACCTGATGGTGACGATGCTGATGGCGGTCGGCTCCAACCTGTCGGCGCTGTGGATCCTGATCGCCAACGGCTGGATGCAGGAGCCGGTCGGCGCGCACTTCAACTACCAGACCATGCGCATGGAGATGTCCGACTTCTACGACATCATCTTCAACCCGACCGCGCAGGCCAAGTTCGTGCATACGGTGAGCGCCGACTACGTGTGCGGCGCGCTGTTTGTACTCGGCATCTCGAGCTGGTACCTGTTGAAAGGGCGCGACATCGCGTTCGCGCGGCGCAGCTTCCGGGTGGCGGCCGGCTTCGGCTTCGCCTCGGCGCTGTCGGTGATCGTGCTCGGCGACGAGTCGGGTCACACCGTGACCGAGGCGCAGCAGACCAAGATCGCCGCGATCGAGGCGATCTGGAACACCGAGCCGGCGCCGGCGCCGATCAGCGTGTTCAGCATTCCGGACCAGGCGGCACACGTGAACCACTACGAACTGAAGATTCCGTACGTGATGGGCCTGATCGGCACGCGCAGCCTGACCGCCTGGGACGCTACCTCGAGCCGGCTCACGCTGAACCTGATGTTCTGGGCGGCGATCCTCCTTACCCCGCTGATCATCGGCTACACCGGCTGGTGTTACCGGGTGATGCGCGGCACGGTGACCGAGGACCAGATCAAGAGCAACAGCAAGAGCGCTTACTGAGAAAGGATTTCGATCATGTGGTACTTCGCCTGGATGTTGGGACTGCCGTTGGCGCTGGCGCTCGCCATCATCAACGCGGTGATCGAGGAAAACCTCCATCACGACATCGACTGAGCCGGTTTCATCGTTTCCCCGACACGCCCGGCCCGGTGCCGGGCGTCGTGCTGCCACAGGCGAATGCGCGCCCGCTTGATGCGCGTCAATACCGCGGTCCGGTCATTGGTCGACAATGGCGTTTTTTCTAGAGTTTCCACTCGAAAGCATCCGTCATGACCACCACCCCCACCGAATTCCCCCCGTTGCGCCTGAGAGGGCGCGAACTCGTGCCCGTGGTGCAGGGCGGCATGGGCGTCGGCATCTCGGCGAAGAGCCTTGCCGGCGCGGTCGCCTTTGAAAACGCCGTCGGCACCATCGCCAGCGTCGATCTGCGCCACCTGCACGAGGACCTGGTAGCCCGGTCTCGTTCGGCCGATGTCGACGAACTCAATCGTCTGAACCGCATCGCGCTCGACCGCGAGGTGCGTGGCGCGCTCGAGCGCGCCGACGGCCGAGGCCTGGTCGCGGTCAACGTGATGAAGGCGGTCGACGATCACCCGGCGCTGGTGCGCCAGGCGTGCGAATCGGGCGCGCACGCGATCGTGATGGGCGCCGGCCTGCCGCTAGACCTGCCGGAGCTGACCGTCGAGCACCCCGACGTCGCGCTGATCCCCATCCTGTCCGAGTCGCGCGGCATCGGCATCGTGCTGAAACGCTGGATGAAGAAGAATCTCCTGCCCGACGCGATCGTGATCGAGCATCCGAACCACGCCGGCGGCCACCTCGGCGCGGCGAAGATCGCCGACCTCGTCGACGCCAAGTTCGACTTCAGGCGGGTGCTGGACGAGACCTTCGAGCTGTTCCGCGGCCTGGGTCTCGAGCGCGAGCGAATCCCGCTGATCGTCGCCGGAGGGATGAGCCGCTTCGACCGGGTGAGGACTGCACTGAGCGACTGGGGCGCGGCGGCGGTGCAGGTCGGCACCGCGTTCGCCGTCACCCGCGAGGGTGACGCGCACGCCAATTTCAAACTCACCCTGGCCGAAGCGCGTCCGGAGGACATCGCCGAATTCATGTCGGTGGCCGGCCTGCCGGCGCGAGGCGTGCTGACGCCGTGGCTGCGGAACTACCTGAAACGCGAGGAGAAGTTGCAGGCCGTCGCGCGCGCCGACCCGCGCCGCTGCACACAGGGGCTGAACTGCCTGTCGGTGTGCGGGCTGCGTGATGGCTTGGGGAAGGTCGGGCAGTTCTGCATCGACCTGAAGCTCTCGGCGGCGTTCCGCGGCGAGGTGAGCAAGGGGCTGTTCTTTCGCGGGGCGGATCCGTTGCCGTTCGGCGAGGCGATGCGTTCGGCGAAGGAGACGATTCATTACCTGTTGACCGGGGAGAAGCCGGTGGGGTTGCAGTTGGGGTGAGGGCGGTTCGGCGCCCCCTGTTGCCTTGAGGCTCGGCGGCGGAGTAATCCGCCTTCGCCATAGGATGGGTGGAGACGCTTGCGTCGTAACCCATCGCGTCTTTCGGCCAACGTTGGTGGGGGCTGTGGCAGCGCCGGTCCCGCCCGGCGAGGCGGGCTACTTTTTTGCTTTTGCCTCGCCAAAAGAAAGTAGCCAAAGAAAAGGCGACCCCGCGACGCCGGCCCGCTGCGCGGGCTGCCCTGCGGACGCCACGGCCAACGGGCGGCTGCGCAACTCGCGCCGACTGCGTCGGCACTCGGACAGTGCTCGCCGACTTCCCCCGTTGGCCGTGCCGTCCTCGGCGGCGTCGAAGGGGGATGGGAGGTTGTAGGTGGCCGTCGTGAATGAGTCTGGAAAATCAGTAGGTTGCTAGACCAGTTAGTGACTGTGGATGAGGTCGTTTGCCGATGTTCTGCTGTGGATAACCTCAAGGTTGGCCGAACGCGCCTGATGCGTGATCCCACTGGATGAGGCGAGCTTCGGCCAACGTTGGCGAGCAAGCCCACAAACCTGCCGTCGCTTTTTAAACTTTCAAATCCACTGCCGTCGCAATCATCCTGCCCGCCCCCTTTGCGCTGCCGAGCGATCGTCAAGCGGCCAGGTTTTAAGCCGCCGCTTGTTCGAGTGGGCGGACGGTAGCCGTCCGCGAGTTCGGCGGCGGCTGACCGCTTGGCAGGCGCGAGGGAAGCCGAAGGCCAGCGCATCGGGGTCGCCTTTTCTTTGGGTCCTTTCTTTTGGCGAGACAAAAGAAAGGATCTCGCCTGTCGGGCGAGACCGACAAAGCCACAATGCTGACGAGTGTTACCTACAGAGAACCGGGTTGCGCGCCCACCCAGACACGCCCAACCAAACCCCTGTCCCCACCACATAACAATTCGTCGCAAAACCCCGCCATCGGAAACATCACCCCTCATGACGCCCATCCCCCGTTTTTGCTACCCTTGGGACATGACCGCCTACACCAGCTGCAACCCCGCCACCGGCGAGGTCGTCTTCACCCGCCCCACCGAATCCGACGCCCGTCTGTCTGAACAGGTCGCCGCGCTGCAGCATGCGCAGCGCGACTGGCGCGGCCTGACCGTCGAACAGCGCATCCCGTCGCTGCTGAAGCTCGCCGACCTGCTCGAAGCCGAGCGCGAGCGGCTCGCCGACCTGGTCACGCTCGAGGTCGGCCGCAGAACCGCCGAGTGCCTGGCCGAGATCGACAAGTCGGCGCAGCTGATCCGCTACTACGCGCAGCTGGCGCCGGGCTTGCTCGCGCCGCAGCCGATCGCCACCGGCGCGAGCAAGAGCGGCGTCGCGTTCGAACCGTTGGGGATCGTGCTGGCGGTGATGCCGTGGAACTACCCGATCTGGCAGGTGCTGCGCTTCGCGGTGCCGGCGCTGTTCGCCGGCAACGCTTGTCTGGTGAAGCCGGCGCCGTCGGTGCCGCAGGCGAGCGCCGCCTTGCTCGCGCTCGCGCACCAGGCGGGCCTCGCGGTGCTCGACATCGGCTGGCTTGACAACGAGCAGGTCGAGGAGGCGATCCGGTTGTGCGACGCGGTGGCGTTCACCGGCTCGACCGGCACCGGCCGCCACATCGCCGGCCTGGCCGGCCGGCACCTGAAGAAGACCGTGCTGGAGCTGGGCGGCAGCAATCCGTTCATCGTCCTGCGTGATGCCGATATCGACGCGGCGGCGAAGGAGGCGTGCCACTCGCGCTTCCGCGACGCCGGCCAGAGCTGCAACGCCGCGAAACGGCTGATCGTGGTGCCGGAGATCGCCGACGCCTTCGTCGCGGCCTTTCTCGCCGAGGCGGCCGCGCTGCAGCCGGGCGACCCGCGCGACCCGGCCGCGACGCTGGCGCCGCTGACCCGCGCCGACCTGCGCGAGGCGCTGCACGCGCAGGTGCTCGACGCGCAGGCGAACGGCGCCACGGTGCTGCTCGGCGGCCAGATGCCGGCCGGCGCCGGCTTCTTCTACCCGGCCACCGTGCTCGACCGCGTGAACCCGGCCTGCCGCGTCTACCACGAGGAGGTGTTCGGCCCGGTGGCGAGCATCCTGCGCGCCGAGTCGGAAGCCGACGCGATCCGCCTCGCCAACGACACCCCGTTCGGCCTCGGCGCGGCGATCTACACCGCCGACACCGAGCGCGGCTGGCAGCTGGCGCGCCAGATCGAGGCGGGCAGCGTGTTCCTGAACCGCCATACCAGCTCCGACCTGCGCCTGCCGTTCGGCGGGGTGAAGGCGTCCGGCTACGGCCGCGAGCTGTCCGAGTTCGGCCTGTACGAATTCGTCAACGTGAAGACCTATTGGCAGAAGTGAGCCGTCAATAATCCGACCTTTTCCGAGTCTCCGATGACCCGTTTCTGCCTCGTTCTGTTGCTGGCCGCCGTGGCCGGCTACTACGGCGTGATCGCGTTCGCGCCGTCTGCCCTCGCCGGTACGCTGGCCGGTTGGCCGCTGTCGATCGTGCTGACGCTGGCGCTGTTCGCGCTCGGCTTCGCGATCACCATCCTGTACGCCGCTTCGGCCAACCGTAGCGATGTTGGCCGAAAGTCTGAACGATGAGCCCGGCGGCGCTGTTCTTCGTGCTGTTCGTGCTATTGACGCTGGCGGTGACGAGCTGGGCGGCACGGCGTCAGGGGACGACCGCGACGGCGTTCTACACGGCCGGCGGCCGGCTGTCCGGCTGGCAGAACGGCCTGGCGCTGGCCGGCGACTATCTGTCCGCGGCGGCCTTTCTCGGCGCGGCGGGGCTCTATTTCACCAGCGGCTACGACTCGGCGGTGTACGCGGTCGGCACCCTGTTCGGCTGGCCGCTGCTGCTGATCCTGCTCGCCGAGCGGCTGCGCGCCGAGGGCGAGTACACCTTGACCGGAGTGCTGGCGAAGCGCTTCGACACGCAGGCGGTGCGGGTGCTCACCGCCGCCTCGTCGCTGACGGTGACGCTGTTCTACCTGATCGTGCAGATGGTCGGCGCCGGCAAGCTGATCGAGCTGCTGTTCGGCCTGCCGTACGCGGCGGCGGTCAGCGTGGTCGGCGTGCTGATGGTGCTGTACGCGGCCCTCGGCGGCATGCTCGCGACCAGCTGGGTGCAGATGATCAAGGCGGTGCTGATGTTCGGCTGCGGCGGCGCGCTGGCGGCCGGGGTGTTGGCCGCGCACGGCGGCAGCGCGAGTGGACTGTTCACCGACGCGGCGTCTCGCGCGGGCGCGGCGATCTTCCTGCCGAGCCGCGCGCTGGCCGACCCGGTCGAGGTGGGGTCACTCGGCCTTGGCCTGACGCTGGGCCTGTTGGGGCTGCCGCACGTGCTGATGCGTTTCTTCACCGTTCCGGACGCGCGCGCGGCGCGCGGCTCGGCGGTGTGGGCGACCGGGCTGATCGCGCTGTTCTTCGTGATCAACCTGCTGCTCGGCTACGGCGCGGTGGCGCTGCTCGCCCCGCACGCCGAGCTGTTCGACAAAGCCGGCAAACTGCTCGGCGGCAGCAATATGGCGGCGGTGCAGCTGGCACGGGTGATCGGCGGCGAGGCGCTGGCCGGCTTCGTCGCGGCGGTGGCGTTCGCGACGATCCTGGCGGTGGTCGCCGGCCTCGCGCTCGCCGGTGCGAGCGTGATCAGCCACGACCTGTACGCCGGGCTGCTGCGCCGCGATGCGGCCAAGCCCGCGACCGAGCTGCGGCTGGCGCGGCTGTCGGTCGTCGTGCTCGGTGTGCTGGCGGTGGGGCTGTCGCTGCGTTTCCAACAGCAGAACATCGCCTTCCTGATGGGCCTCGCGTTCGCCTTGGCCGCGTCGAGCAATTTTCCGCTGCTGCTGCTGACCCTGTTCTGGCCTAAGCTGACGTCACGCGGCGTGATCGCCGGCGGTGCCGCCGGCATCGTCGCGTCGGTCGGCCTGATCGTCGCAGGTCCGGCGGTGTGGGTGGCGGTGCTGGGTTTCAAGACGCCGCTGTTCCCTTACGCCAACCCGGCGCTGTTCTCGGTGAGCCTGGCGTTTGCCGCCGCCTGGTTCGCCTCGGTGACCGACCGCTCGCGCCAGCGCGCCGCGCTGTTTTCCTAACTTTCGAAAGTCCTGCCTATGTCCCGCCTGCTGCTTTACGGCAACCGTCTTTCCGGCCACAGCTACAAGGTGCGCCTGGCGCTGATGCTGGGCGACCTGTCGCACGACTACGAGCATGTCGACCTCGCCGTCGCGCGCGGCGCCCGTCCGGACGAGTTCCGCGCCGCCAGCCGCTGGGGCGAGGTGCCGGTGCTGCTGGTCGACGGCGTGCCCCTGGTGCAGTCGAACGCGATCCTGCAGTGGCTGGCCGAAAGCGAGGGCGTGCTCGCCGCCGCTCCGGGCGAACGCCAGACGGTGCGCGAGTGGCTAGGTTGGGAGGCGAACCGCATCGGCATCTCGCTGCCGAACCTGCGCTACATCCGTCTCTTCGGCGGTGCCGGCGAGGAAGTGTGCGACTGGCTGGCGGCGCGACTGCGCGACGACCTGAGCCTGCTCGATGCAACCCTGGCCGAACGGTCGTGGCTGGTCGGCCAGCACGCGACGGTGGCCGACATCGCCTGCGCCGCTTACCTGTGGTGGCTGCCCGACGCCGGGCTGAACCTGCAGCGTTGGCCGAACGTGGCCGCCTGGCTCGCGCGGATCGAGTCGCTGCCGGGCTGGACGCATCCGGACACGCTGATGGCGCCGGACTTGGCCGAAGAGGAAGAGGACGAGGAATGAACCCGCTGCTCGCGCAACTGGCCGCCATCGTCGGCGACGCGCACCTGTTGACCGCCGAGTCCGACGTCGCGCCGTTCTGCCTCGACTGGCGCAAGCGCTACCGAGGCCAGCCGCTGGCGGTCGCGCTGCCGGGCAGTACCGCCGAGGTCGCCGCGCTGGTGCGGTTCTGCGCGGCCAACAGCATCCCGATCGTGCCGCAGGGTGGCAACACCGGCACCTGCGGCGCGGCGACGCCGGACGAGTCGGGCCAGGCGCTGCTCATCGCGATGCGGCGGCTAAACAGGGTGCGCGAGGTCGACGCGGCCAACGCGACGATGACGGTCGAGGCCGGCGTCACGCTGGCCGAGGCGCAGCAGGCGGCCGCCGCGGCCGATAGGCTGTTCCCGCTGTCGCTGGCGAGCGAGGGCAGCTGCCAGATCGGCGGCAACCTGTCGACCAACGCCGGCGGCCTCGCGGTGCTGCGTTACGGCACGATGCGCGAGCTGGCGCTGGGGCTGGAGGTGGTGCTGCCGAGTGGCGAGGTGCTGAACCTGCTGTCGGGCCTGCGCAAGGACACCACCGGCCTCGACCTTAAGCAGCTGTTCATCGGCGCCGAGGGCACGCTCGGCCTGATCACCGCGGCGACGCTGAAGCTGTTCCCGCGGCCGACCGCACGGGCGACCGCGCTGGTCGGCATCGCCGACTCGGCCGAGTCGGTAAGCTGGCTCGCCGACCTGAAGGCGGCGTTCGGCGATCGCTTAACCACCTTCGAGTTGATCTCGCAGCGCTGCCTGGAGCTGGTCGATCAATACCAGCCGCAGGCGCGCGTGCCGTTCACGACGCCGTGGGCGCTGTTGATCGAGCTGTCCGACGGCGGCGATTCGGCCGACCTGAACGAGCGACTGGTTAGCTGGCTGGCCGAACGGGCGATGCTCGACGGCGTGATCGCGCAGTCGGAGGCCGAACGGCTGGCGCTGTGGGCGGTGCGCGAGGCGATCTCCGAGGCGCAGGCGGCGGTCGGGCCGAGCATCAAGCACGACATCGCGGTGCCGGTGTCGGCGATCCCGGCGTTCATGCGCGACGCGGCGGCGCGGCTCGAGGCCGCCTTCCCGGGCGTGCAGATCGTCGCCTTCGGTCACGTCGGCGACGGCAGCCTGCACTACAACGTGTCGTTCACCCGGCCCGGAAACGCCGAGCTGTTCGACGACGAGGAGCGCGTCAATACGATCGTCTACGACGCGGTGTACGCGCAGCGCGGCACGCTCGCCGCCGAGCACGGCATCGGCCAGCTGAAGGCGCATTGGCTGGAACGCTACAAGGACCCGGCGGCGCTCGCCTTGATGCGCCGGATCAAGGGCCTGCTGGACCCGGCGGGCTTGATGAACCCGGGCAAGCTCTATTGAGTTCGTCGGCTGAAACAAAAAGCGCCCCGCGGGGCGCTTTTTTCATGGTTGAAGCCAGGCTCAGAGCTTGAAGCGCCCGAACGCCGCGTCCATCCGCGACGCCGATTCGGCCAGGCCCTGCAGCGTGCCGCTGACGCTCTGCAGCTGGTCGTCGCTCTCCAGCACCCGGCTGTTGATCGCCTCGGTGCTCTGCGCGATCAGCGTCGAGGCGTTGTGCTGCTCGGTGGTCGACAGCGTGATGTCGTTCATCTTGCTGACCACCGACTGCATCGACGCGCGGATCGCCCGGATGTCGCCGACCGCCTGCTGGGTCAGCGCGACGCCGCTGTCGACCGATTGCACCGTCTGATTGACGTCGCCGACCGCGCGGCCGGTCTCGCTGCGGATCGTGTCGACCTGCTGGGCGATCTCCAGCGTCGCCTGCGCGGTGCGCTCGGCGAGCTTGCGCACCTCGTCGGCGACCACCGCGAAGCCGCGGCCCTGTTCGCCGGCGCGTGCCGCCTCGATCGCGGCGTTCAGCGCCAGCAGATTGGTCTGGTCGGCGATGTCGCGGATCACGTTGGTGATGCTGCTGATGTCCTGCGAGCGACGGTCGAGCGATACCAGCATGCTCTCCAGCGAGCGCACCCCGCTCACCGTGCCCTCCATGCCGTCGGACAGCTGCTGCATCTTGGTCGAGCTGTCGGCGAGCTCCTCGTGGGTGGTCTTGACCAGCTGATCGGCCTGGCCGGCGCTGTCGGCGATGTGGGCGATGCTGACGGTGATCTCCTCCAGCGTCGCGGCGTTCGAAGAGGACACGTCGGCCATCTGCCGCGAGCCCTCGGCCAGGTTGGCAAGCTGCCCGCTCGCTTGGCGCACTCCGCCGATCAGCGTGTGCGCCTCGCCCTGCAGTTGGCCGAACAGGCCGCGCAGCTGGCCGACGAACTGGTTGAACGCGCGCGCGGTCGCGGCGATCTCGTCGCTGCCTTGGTCGTTGAGGCGCAGGGTCAAGTCGCCGTCGCCCTGCGCGATGTCGGCCATCGCGTCACGCAGACGGTTCAGGCCCTGCAGCATGCGGCCGATCACCACGCTCGCCAGTGCCGCCATCAGCACGAAGGCGAGCAGCGAAATGCCGATCAGCGTATAGAGCAGAGTGGACAGCGGCGCCATCAGCTCGGCCTTCTTAGCGGCCACGCCGATATACCAGTTGGTGCCCTCGATCGGTTGCAGCGAAACCAGCATCCCCTCGCCCTGGATATCCACATCGCCGGGTGTCTCTTGCTTGGCGAGAGCGGCCAGCGCGTCGACCGACAGTGCCGGGGCAATCTGGGTGATCGGTTTCAAGGTTAGGTCGGCCTGCGGGTGGGCGATGATGGTGCCGTCACGGCCGATGATGAACGGGTAACCGTCGCCGCGGACTTTCTGGGACAGCACGGACTTGACCACATCGTCGACGAACACGTCGCCGGCGGCCACGCCGCCGAATTTCCCGTCGGTCTGGAACGGCGCGGCGACGGTGACGGTCAGTTTCTTGCTCTGGGCATCGACATAGGGGTCGGTGACCACCGGCTTGCCGGCGGCTTGCGCCTGCTTGAACCAGGGCCGTTCGGTGACCACGTAGTCGGCCGGGGGCACCCAGCCGTCGGAGAAGAGGGTGCGTTTGTCCGCATACCCGATGTACGTATCGGAGAAGCGGCCGCCCTTCGTCGCTTGCTTCAGGAACTCGAGCGCGTCGGGGCGCTGCACTATCGCCGTCTCGCTGGCGATCAGCAAGCGTTTTTCATCCAGCCAGGTACGCAACACGCTGCCCTGGCCCGACAGGACGCTCTGGAACTCCTGCTCGATGCCCTTCTGGATTTCGCTGCGCATATGGGCATAGGCAAACGCGACGAGCGTCAGGCCGAATAGTGCGGTGATCAGTATGGTGAGGCCGATCAGTCTGCTTCTGAGAGTTTTCACGTCCGATTCCTCCTTGGTTCCGTTCTCTGTTCCGTCGTCTGGCCGTTCGGCCATGCGGATTCGTCTGTATTAACTGTGTCGACTGTTTTTTGTATTTTTATTGCAAATCGGCATATTAACATTCAATAGATTGCTTGCTTATTTCGATAGGGTGATAGCGGGGTAGTGGGGAGGAAGTGGAAGAAAATGTCGCTTGGGTAAACGTTAGGGCGGCGGGAGGTGTTGCGGGTTTGCCAGCCGGTAGCTCGTAGGATGGGTGGAGGCGCCTATGCCGTAACCCATCGGTTCTCTTCGGCCAACGTTGATGGGGGCTGTAGCTGCGCCGGTCTCACCCGGCGGGGCGGGATACTTTCTTTTGCCGCGCCAAAAGAAAGGACCCAAAGAAAACGGAGTTTCTGCGAAGCAAAAAGGCGACCCCACGACGCCGGCCCGCTTTCGCGGGCTGCCCTGCGGGCGCCACGGCCAACGGGCGGCTGCGCAACTCGCGCCGGCGTTGCCGGCACTCGGACAGTGCTCGCCGACACCCCCCGTTGGCCGTGACGTCCTCGGCGGCGTCGAAGGGGATTTGGTGGTCGTGGGAGGCAGTTGTGAATCAGGCAGATAACCCTGTTTTGAGGGTTGGGGCCGTAGCTGTGGATAAAACCGCAGGTGGTGGTGGTGCTGTGGATAAGTGGCAAGGTTGGCCGAAAGAGCTGATGCTTGAGCAAGCTGGCTAAGGTCGACTTCGGCCTACCTTGGTAAATGAGCCTGCAAGATGGCCTGCATGTTTAATCTTCCGAATCCACATCCGCCGCAATCATCCTGCCCGTCCCCTTTGCGCTGCCGAGTGATTGTCAAGCGGCCAGGTCTTAAGCCGCCGCTTGTTCGAGCACCGCGACGTTAGCGCGGGGCGAGTTCGGCGGCGTCTGGCCGCTTGGCAGGCGCGAGGGAAGCCGAAGGCCAGCGCAGCAGGGGTCGCCTTTCTTTGCTTCCTTTCTTTGGCGAAGCAAAGAAAGGAAGTCGCCCGTCGGGCGAGACCGACAAGGCCGCAGTCATCACCCATGTTGCCGATAAACCTGTACTCGGTATTGAAAGAGGTCGGCCGAAGGATGAAGGAGGAGAGGGACGTGAAGTGCCGGAGCGAAACCGTCAGCGCCAGCCAAAAAAATCCCCTGACGGGATTCCGACAGGGGCCAACACGAGGAAGAAACATCGTCCGCCGGTAGGCGAAGCGACGTTTCGAGGGGCTAACACCACAAAAACCTTTCAGTTTCTGTGCGGGGCACAATTTAAGGTAATTGCTCTAATTTGTACAGGGCTTCTTGGTTCTAAACGCTTTCCGGCCAGCGATAAGCACTAAAGCGCTCGCGCAGCGTCATCTTCTGCAATTTGCCGGTCGCGGTGTGCGGCAGCTCGTCGACGATCACCACATCGTCTGGCGTCCACCACTTGGCGATCTTGCCGTCGTAGAACGCCAACAGCTCCTCGCGGCTGGCGGTCGCACCCGGCCTCAGCACCACCACCATCAGCGGCCGCTCGTCCCACTTCGGGTGCGCCACGCCGATCGTCGCCGCCTCGGCCACCGCCGGGTGGCCGATCAGGATGTTCTCCAGCTCGATCGAGCTGATCCACTCGCCGCCCGACTTGATCACGTCCTTGGTGCGGTCGGTGATCTTCATATAGCCGTCCGCGTCGATCGTCGCGACGTCGCCGGTGTCGAACCAGCCGTCGTCGCTGTGGCTGGCGTCGCGCTCGCGGCGGAAGTAGCGCGACAGCACCCACGGGCTCTTGACCTGCAGCCGGCCGAACGCAACGCCGTCGTGCGGCAGCGCCTGGCCTGCGGCGTCGACGATGCGCAGCGCCACGCCGTAGATCGGCCGGCCCTGCGTCAGCTGCAGGCGGCGCCGTGTCGCCGCATCGGCCTGGCGGTGCTTGAACTTCGGCGTGCTGGTGGTGCCGACCGGCGACAGCTCGGTCATCCCCCACAGCTGGCGCAGCTCGGCGCCGTGACAGGCGAACTGCTCGATCATCGCCTCGGGCACGGCCGAGCCGCCGACGATCACCCGCTCGAGCGAGGCGAGCGCCAGGCCGCGCTGCTCGCAGTGCTGCAACAGCGCCAGCCACACCGTCGGCACGCCGGCGGCGACGGTGACCTCCTCGGCGTCGATCAGCTCGTAGAGGCTGTCCGGGTCGAGCTTGGGGCCCGGCAGCACCAGCTTGGCGCCGTTCAAGGTGGCGCTATACGGCAGCCCCCAGGCGTTGACGTGGAACATCGGGACGACGGGCAGGATGCAGCTGTCGGCCGACACGCCGAACGCGTCCAGCAGCGAGCTCGACAGCGCGTGCAGCACGGTCGAGCGGTGGCTGAACAGCACGCCCTTGGGGTGGCCGGTGGTGCCCGATGTATAGCACAGGCTCGACGCGGTCTGTTCGTCGAAGCTCGGCCAGGCGTAGTCGTCGTCCTCGGCGGCGAGTAGCTCCTCGTAGCAGAGCAGGCCGGCTAGGCTGCTCGTCGCCGGCATGTGAGCGCGGTCGGTCAACAGCACGTAGCGGCGCACCCCGGCCAGCGTCGGCGCCAGCTGTTCGACCAGCGGCAGGAAGCTTGCGTCGAAGCACAGCACGCTGGCTTCGCCGTGGTTGACGATGTAGCCGATCTGCTCGGCGAACAGCCGCGGATTGACGGTGTGGCAGATCGCGCCCATGCCGGAGATCGCGTAGTAGAGCTCGTAGTGGCGGTAGCCGTTCCATGCCAGCGTGCCAACGGTGTGGCCGGGTTCGACGCCGAGCCGGGTCAGTGCGTTGGCGAGCCGGCGGGCGCGCCGCGCGGCGTCGCGGTAGCTGTAGCGGTGGATCGGTCCCTCGACGCTGCGCGACACGATCTCGGTGTCGCCGTGATAGGCCTCGGCGTGGCGCAGCAGGTCGCTGATCAAGAGCGGCGCGTCCATCATCTGTCCCAGCATCTGTGTCCCCTTTTCTTGTCGTGACGAGTCGGTCGGCGCCGGTGCGCCGCCGACTCTGAATCGTAGGAAAGCGGCGGGGGGAATGACAGGGCGATGGCGGTGCGCCGTGTTGATTCGGCAGGGGGAGGGAGACAGCTCGTTGCTTAACGCGCCACCGGCTTCTTCGCCAGCATCCGCTGCAGGGTGCGGCGGTGCATGTTCAGCGCCCGGGCGGTCGCCGACACGTTGCCCTCGTGCTCGGCCAGCACCCGCTGCACATGCTCCCAGGTCAGCCGCCGCACCGACATCGGCTGCGCGGCGACCGGCAGCGCCGGGTCGGGCTCCAGTTGGCCGAAGGCGGCGAGGATCGCGTCGGCGTCGGCCGGCTTGGCCAGATACTGCGTGGCGCCGAGTTTCACCGCCTCGACCGCGGTGGCGATGCTGGCGAAGCCGGTCAGCACCACGATGCGGCTGCCCGGGCAGCGCGCCTTCAGCTGCGGCAGCAGCGCGAGGCCGCTGTCGCCGGCGAGGTTCAGATCGAGCAGGATGCGCGCCGGGGCCGGGTCGAGCGCCGCGAGTGCGGCGGCCGGGTTCGCGGCGTGGCGGCTGGCGACGCCGCGCCGCGCCAGCGCACGCGCGAGCACCGCGGCGAACGCCGCGTCGTCGTCGATGATCAGCAGCGTGTTGTCCATCAGGCGTCCTTCGGTAGCGGTAGCGTCAGCTCGGCGTGCACTCCGCCTTGCGGCCTATTGGTCAGCGTGACGCGGCCGCCGAGCCGTGACAGCGTCGCGTGCGTCAGCAGCACGCCGAGGCCCAGCCCGGCCGGTTTTTCCGACGGCAGTTCGGCGAGGCCGGCGCGCGCCAGTTGTTCGGCCGACAGGTTGCCGCTCGGGTTGACGATGGCGAGCGTCAGCGTGGCGTCGGCGAGCGTGGCGGCCAGCTCGACCCGGCCGCCGCCGGCGTCGGCGGCGTTGTCGAGCAGGTTGTACAGCGCCGGCCAGAAGGTGGCGTCGAGCGCGACCGTGGGCCCCGGCGCGCACGGCAGCCGCTGCTGCAGCTGCACCTGCGGGCGCAGCGTTGCCCAGGCGGCGAGGCGTTCTGCCAGGGTCGGGAATAGCGGCGCCGCCTCGGGGGCCGGCTCGCCGCCGCGTTTCAGCGCCGCGAGCGCGTCGCGGCAGCTGGCGAGCTGCGCGCGCATCAGCGCCAGGTCGTCGGCCAGCGCCGGGTCGTCGCGGTGGCTGGCGGCCAGCTCGTCGGCGAGCAGCGTCAGCGTATTGAGCGGGGTCGACAGCGCGTGCGCCGCGCCGGCCGCCTGCACGCCGAGCGCGACCAGCTGCTCGTTGCGCAGCTGCGTCTCGCGCGCGCTCGCCAGCGCCGCCTCGCGTTCGGACAGGCCGCGCGCGAGCCGCGCGACCACCCCGGCGATCAACAGCGCCGACAGCGCGAAGGTGAACCACATCCCGGTCAGGTGCAGGTGGAAGGCGTAGGCGGCGTCGTCGCCGAACAGCGGCCACGGCGCGTGCCAGAAGAACAAGGTGCCGTAGCCCGCCATCGCCGCCAGCGCCAGCGCCCAGGCGAACCAGCCGGGCGAGAGCAGCGCGGCGAACAGCACCGGGCCGAGATAGAGCGAGGCGATCGGGTTGGCGGCGCCGCCGGTCAGCGCGACCAGGGCGGACAGCACCAGCGTGTCGGCGGCGAGGCCGAAGCGCAGCGTCCAGAGCGGCGGCATCGCCAGCCGGCCGCCTAGCCAATTGAACGCGGCGAGCGCTAGCAGCGCGGTGGCCAGCGCCGGCAACGGCAGCTGCCAGCCGGACAGCGTCAGCGCCGCCAGCGTCAGTGCGGCGAACGCCAGCATCGCCCAGCGCAGCCGGGCGAGGCCGGCGAGCGCGCGCGCCAGGTTGGCCGAAGCGGCGGTGGAGGGGTCGGAAGTCATGGCGCGACTTTACCACCCGGGCGGACGCGGCGGCTGCGACACTATGTCGCATTTCCCTGTTACCGACGGGGTTAAGGTGGCGGCCTTTTTGTATGACAGGCTCGCATGTCGCCGCTGCACCGTTGTTATCTCGCTTTCGCCGGCCAGCCGTCGCCACCGAGCTGCCCGAATACCAGGGCGAGGCCATCATCGCCGCCGCGCCGAAGAGCGTGCGGCTGCTGGTGCAGGACATCGACCCGCGCGACCCGCCGCCGACGGCGCCGACCTGCTGAAGACCATCCCCGGCTCGACGGCTATGTCGACGCGGGCCGCGGCCGGGCCCTGGGCTATCTGCGCCTGATCGGCAGCCACAACGAGGGCGGCGACTATCAGGGCGGCGCCGGCAACAAGGTGCACTCGGCGTTCGACCGCGGCAGCGGCACGCTGATCGCCGGCCTGCGCCAGGATCGCACCCGGGCGGTGTACGGGCCGCAGCCGGCCGGCATGATGAAACCCGGCACGCCGCGCAACGAGCTGTCTGCCGGCTTCGTCCGCTTCGAGGAAAAACGCGGCGCGCTGACCGCGTACGCCGGCTTCGTCCACACCGAGCGCGCGCCCGACTACTGGGAGCGCAACCGCGCCAATTAAGAACGTCCGGCCGGAGCAAAGCGACCAGCTCGACCTGGGCCTGCTGTACGGCGGCGACGCGCTGACCGGCTCGCTGGCGCTGTTCGCCAACCGCGTCGACGAGTGGGCGGGGGAAGCCGAAGGCCAGCGCAGCAGGGGCGGTCTTTATGCTTCGCAGAAACTTCGTTTTCTTTTCCAGCTTGTCGAAGTACCGGTTTCCTCCTGGAACGCCACCCTCCGCGCACGGATAAGCTCGAGAAACTCGGCGACGAAGGCGTAGTCACAGTCGCTGGTGATGCCGTCGGCGTCGGCGCTGAAGTTGCGGATCATCGTTGACGCCGTTCACGCCGATGGTCGGGAAGTGGTTGCGCAGACTGCCGAGAAGGCGCTTGGTATACGGATAAAGGCCGGCGTCGATCCGCCGCACCTCGATGCGCTTGATCTCGAGCGATGGTCGGCCCGGGTCGAGCAGCCGATCGGTGGCGGCAAAGAGCGTGGCCACGCCGGCGACCTGGCTGTTTAATTTTTTGGTCAGCGCCGGCCGGCAGGGGGGCGATCGCTCCAGCCATCGGATGGTGTCGATGCCAATGAAATAACCATCGTCACGTCATGAAACGAGGTAATAATGGTGAAAATAATAAAGCCCGTTAGGGGCAAGCGAGCGCTTGGTCGCAAAGCCGAGCCAAGCCTTATCCGGCGGGGCTTTGCGCGGAGCAGGAGGAAATATGGGCAGGGCAAAATCGAAGCCGGAATCGTGAAAATGGCATTTTGCTAAATCGGTTTCTTCTACTATTGCCCCGCATATTCGTGTATCGTTTTGTAATACAAACTATAAATTGCTACTAAATTTATAAGGATCCTGGCCGGGTCTTCCCGCCCCACCCTGGAACGAGCCAATGGATACACTCAAAGCACTACTGGTTTTCATGACCACGGCGGAAAACGGCAGTTTTTCCGACGCCGCCCGCAAGCTCGGCGTGTCGCCCGCGGCGATCAGCCAGAGCATTGCCAGGCTGGAGCAGGAGCTGGAAGTGCGGCTGTTCAACCGCACCACCCGCCAACTGACGCTGACCGAGGATGGCCGGCGCTTCTACGCGCAGTGCCGCGGCCCGGTGACCCATCTGGACACCGCGATCAATCAGCTCAAGGAAAGCCGCGACGAGCCGGCCGGCCACCTGCGGGTGAGCCTGCCCAACTCCTTCGGTCGCCGCTTCATCCTGCCGCTGATGGGCGAGTTCTGCGAGCAGTATCCGAAGATCAAGGTGTTCTTCGGCCTCGACGACCACTTTAGCGACCTGATCGAGGACGGCTACGACGTCGGCGTGCGGGTCGGCATGCTGCCGGACAGCCGGATGGCGGCGCGGCCGCTGGCGCAGATCCCGCAGTACGTGGTGGCGAGCCCGGCATTCTGGGACAAGCACGGCCGGCCGAACAAGCCGGAAGAGCTGGCGCAGTACGACTGCATCAACTTCCAGTTCCCGACCTCGGGGCGGCTCTACAAGTGGGAGTTCGACCGCGACGGCGAGCGGCTGCCGCTCGAGGTGTCCGGCACCTATACCGTCAACGACATCGAGGCGGTCAGCGAGCTGGCGCGCCTCGGTCTCGGCGTCGCGCAGCTGCCCGGCCACGAGGTGATGCCGTTCGTGCGCAGCGGTGAGCTGGAGGTGGTGCTGACCGAGTTCGTGTCGCTGCAGCGCAACATCACCATCTGCTTCCCGCACCGCGAGCACATCGCGCCGCGTACCCGGGCGTTCGTCGACTTCATCGTCGAGAGGCTGTTCGACCATCCGGACATCGTCGCCGAGTTGCCGGGCATCGATTTCTCGGGCAAACGCCGCGAACTGGCCGCCTCCGAGGTGTAGTTCAGTACCGTTCGTCGCCACAAACCCGGCCCCGGCCGGGTTTTTTTGTGCCCACGGTGTGACAAAAGCCGGGACGTGTGTTTAATATGATTGACACCTTGTCGGCTGAATTGATCTGGACCCACGTTATGGCTACCCAAAAGACTCCGCACACCACCTCCTACTACGCCGCTTCGGCCAACCCCGCGCCCGAACGTCCCGAGCTGAGCGGTTCGCACCGCGCCGACGTCTGCGTGATCGGCGCCGGCTACACCGGCCTGTCGACCGCGTTGCACCTGGCCGAACAGGGTTATTCGGTGATCGTGCTCGAGGCGGCCAGGGTCGGCTGGGGCGCGTCCGGCCGCAACGGCGGCCAGATCATCAACAGCTACAGCCGCGACATGGACGTGATCGAGCGCAGGCACGGCAAGGGTGCCGCCGCGACGCTCGGCAGCATGGCGTTCGAGGGTGGCCGGATCATCCGCGAGCGGGTGAAGCAGTACGGCATTCAATGCGACCTGAAGGACAGCAATATCTTCGCCGCGATGACGCACAAGCAGCTGACGGAGCTGGAAGAGAAGAAGGCGTTGTGGGAGCGCCACGGCCACACCGCGCTGGAGCTGGTCGATGCGACCGGCATCCACCGGCACGTCGGCAGCGACCGCTACGTCGGCGCGCTGATCGACCACTGGGGCGGCCACATCCACCCGCTGAACCTGGCGCTCGGCGAGGCGGCGGCGTTCGAGTCGCTCGGCGGCAAGATTTTTGAACAGTCGCCGGTGCTGAAGATCGGCGAGGGCACTCCGGCCAAGGTGTCGACCGCCCACGGCGAGGTCAGCGCGCGTTTCGTGGTGGTGGCCGGCAACGCCTACCTCGGCGAGCTGGTGCCGAAGCTGGCCGAGAAGTCGCTGCCCTGCGGCACCCAGGTGCTGACCACCGAGCGGCTGCCGGCATCGCTGGCAAGCGAGCTCTTGCCGACCGATATGTGCGTCGAGGACTGCAACTTCCTGCTCGACTACTACCGTCTCACCGCCGACAACCGCCTGCTGTACGGCGGCGGCACCGTCTACGGCGCGCGCGACCCGGGCGAGATCGAGCGGCTGATCCGGCCGAAGATGCTCAAAACGTTCCCGCAACTGGCGGACGTGAAGGTCGAGTTCACCTGGACCGGCAACTTCTCGCTGACGCTGTCGCGGCTGCCGCAGGTCGGCAAGCTCGCCGACAACATCTACTACTCGCAGGGCTGCAGCGGCCACGGCGTCACCTACACGCATCTGGCCGGTCGGCTGCTGTCCGAGGCGATCGCCGGCAAGCCGGAACGCTTCAACGCCTTCGCCGGCCTGCCGCACTACTCGTTCCCGGGCGGGCGGCTGCTGCGCGTGCCGATGCTGACCGCCGGCGCCTGGTACTACGGGGTGCGCGACAAGCTCGGGGTGTGAGTCCTCGACGCTGATGGCACAACGCCGCGATTTTTCGCGGCGTTGTCGTTTTCAAGGTTGGCCGAATGATCGAGGTCAGGCGGCCAGCGTCTTTTCCAGGCAGACGAACGGCGCGCTGCGGCGTGGGAAGTACAGCTCGCCGCGGCGCTGGTAACCCTGGCGCGCAAACGCCGCCTGCGCCGCCGGGTTGTCGCGTGCACGTCGGTGCGCAGCACCGTCAGGCCCTGAGTGCGGGCCTGCGTTTCGGCCAACTCGAGCAAGCGGCCGGGCGAGTCCCCGGCCCTGGCAGGCGGGGGTGAGGCAGAGCCGGTGGATCAGCAGCGCCGGCGCGGGTGGCTGCCCCAAACACATGGTCTGGGCTAGCATGGCGGCGATGCCGAAATGGCTAAGAGACTAAGGAACCACAATGTTGACGATCCGAAGCGAACGCATCGGTGACGAAGCCGCGATCGCGGCGCTGCTCTACCAGGCGTTTCTCAACCACCCACACCACGCGCCGGGTAGCGAGCCGGTCGAGGATGGCATCGTCGAGGCACTGCGCGAGCAGGGGGCACTGACGTTGTCGCTGGTGGCCGAGCAGGACGGCGAACTGGTCGGCCACTTGGCCGTCTCGCCGGTGACGGTGGCCGGCCGAAACTGCGGCTGGTACGGGCTGGGGCCGGTCGCGGTGCGGCCGGCGCAACAGAAGCAGGGGATAGGCTCGGGACTTATGCGCCGAGCTTGCGAGCTGATGGCCGAACAGGGCGCGGCGGGGCTGGTGGTGCTGGGCTGGCCGGCGTTCTATCAGCGCTTCGATTTCCGCGCCCGGCCGGAGCTGACGTACCCCGGCGTACCGGCAGAGTACTTCATGGTGCTGGCGTTGAGCGAGATGCCGTTGCCGTGCGGCGAGGTGGGGTATCACCCGGCTTTTGGGGGGTAGACGGGGGGCATTGCTCTTTCGGCCAACGTTGGTGAGGACTGTTGCCTTGTCGGTCTCGCCCGACCGGCGAGGTACTTTCTTTGCTTCGCCAAAGAAAGTACCCAAAGAAAAGGCGACCCCACGACGCCGGCCCGCGTTGCGGGCTGCTCTGCGGGCGCCCCGGCCAACGGGCGGCTGCGCAACTCGCGCCGGCTAAAGCCGGCACTCGGACAGTGCTCGCCGACTTCCCCCGTTGGCCGTGACGTCCTCGGCGGCGTCGAAGGGGGATGGGTGGTCGTTGGTCGCGGTCGTGAATTGGGTTTGAAAAACCAGCGGACTGTTTGGGTAGTTGCTGGCTGTGGATAAAAGCGATGGTTGGCGCTTTGCTGTGGATAAACGCAAGGTTGGCCGAAAGCACCGGATGCTAGATCAAGTCGACGAAAGTCGTCTTCGGCCAACGTTAACGAGTCATCCCAGATTTACGACGCCTTATTTTGCCGTTTCTGTAACGTCACATTCGTCCTACCCATCCCCCTTTGCGCTGCCGAGCGATCGTCAAGCGGCCAGGTTTTAAGCCGCCGCTTGTTCGAGCGGGCGGACGTTAGCCGCCCGCGAGTTCGGCGGCGCCTGGCCGCTTGGCAGGCGTGAGGGAAGTCGAAGGCCAGCGCATCGGGGTCGCCTTCTTTTGGTTCCTTTTCTTGGCGAGACAAGAAAAGGAACTCGCCGGTCGGGCGAGACCGACAAAGTCGCAGTGTCTACTGATGCTGGCTATGGCGTGATCTCATTATCAAGGCCCAACGTTTGACATGAGCGGTGCCGGGACATGTCCGCTCGAAGGAAGTTGTTAGGGCTCAGCGACCACTTTGCATGAGAGTTTGAAGCTCAGGCAGTGCACCGTATAAGTATGCATGCGCCATTGCAAATGGATCGATGAACGCAAGTTGCTTCCGATCGGTTTCGGTCATGATGTATGGAATGAAGACCCCCTCTCCCTCGATCACTGAGAGATGTTTTGGTAACAACTCCAGACCGACGAGAAGTTGTCTTGCATGGATAATTCTATTGGTCGCCTCCCACAGATCGTCGATCAGCTTTTCACCCGTTGCAGGCTGCCATTTCCAGCGTGGTGAGTTCAGGCTGAACTTCATTCCTTTTGGTAGAACCTCCATTGCCCGTCTGGCGTTAAGTGCGAAATTACTCGCAACTTCAATGATGTTTGTCACCAAAGCCGTGATCAATGGTTCGTGCCGCTTTGGATACTCGCTGCTCGCGAGAGCCCACAGTCGGACTGCTTCGTCGGTTGCGACGGTGATGGAGTGACGCGTAATCGCTTGCATAGGATGTATGCCTAACAATGGCGAGATTATGGAAAATCTCCTGCCGAGGGCACGCAAGAATAGATTGTGGAGCGGGAGAGCGTAGATCTAACGACCGAAGCCCGGTTCAAAACGGCCACACCAGCTTGGTCTTCGCCACCGCGATGATATACAGCACCGTCGCCAGCGCCGCAAAGAACGCCCCCCAGCGTACCGTCGGCGTCTTGCCGCGCTTGAGCGCCACCGTCCCCAGCCAGACATAGACAATCAGCCCGACAATCTTCGCCTGCAGCCACGGGATGTGCAGCGGGTTGAGCTGGCCGACCACCAACAGCGCGATCGCACAGGCCAAGAGCAGCGTATCGATGATATGCGGCGCGATGCGCACCGGTCGGGCGGCGAGCCAGGCGGGCTTGGCCGCCATCAGCACGCCGCGCGCGGCGAACGACAGCACGGCCAGGTAGGCGAAGCCGGCGTGGGCGTGTTTCAGGATCGGGTAGGCGGGCATGGGCGAGTCCTAGGTTGGCCGAAGCCCGATTCTACCGGCGATTCCCACGTCATGATTAAGAGCCGCGGACAAAACCCAGCGAAGCAATCCCGGCTAGGCGCCCTGCCGCAGACAGTACAAGTAGTACGGCAAGGCAGGGCAACAACGCCGGGAGGGTTTTAGCTACGCAGAAACTCGGCAATGCCTCGTTTTGTTGGCGGCTCTAAGCGCGGGCCCGCGACACGCTCTCCCAGCTCGCCACCACCACCAGGATCAGCGTGGTCAGGCCGCCGACCATCAACAGGTCGGTGTGCGGGGCGAACGGAATCAGCAGCGCCAACAGGCCCAGCCCGATCAGGTGCGACAGCGGCAGCCGGCGGTAGACCAGGTTCTTGAAGATCGCGTTGGCGAGGATATAGAGCGCCGGGCCGCCGATCAGCACGATCTGGGACGCCGGGTCGATGTGGCCGTCCGGGTGGGCGATCACCAGCTCGTTGCCGACCGCGTTGACGATCACCGCGCCGACCAGCGCCACGTGCACGTAATGAAAGCGCGCGCCCATCTTGCCCGGGTCGCCGGAGTGGGCGATCGCCTCGGTGGCGGCGCGGCAGCCGGTGTCGAAGTACACCCACCACATCGCCAGGCTACCGACGAAGGCGACCAGGGTGGCGATCAGCACCGGCGTATCCCAGGCGGGCAGGCCGCTCAAGGTGGCGCCGGTGATCAGGATCGCCTCGCCCAGCGCCACGATCACGAACAGCTGGCAGCGCTCGGCCAGGTGGCCGCCCTCGATCGTCCACTCCCGCCGGCTGTCGGAGCGGCCGAGCCCCGGCAGCCAGAAACCGACCATCGGCGCCACGTACTCGGCCAACACCGCCAGCGTCCACAGCGAGAACCGGGCGCGGTCGCCGCTGACGCCGCCGGCCAGCCACAAGAGCGCCGACAGCGTCTGCCAGCCGAGGATGCGCCGGTAGTTGGCGGTGAGTTGATGCGAGCCGCCGAGAAAGACCAGGATGCACAGCGTTCGGCTGATCTGGATGGTGGCGAAGCAGGCGCCGACCACCAGTGCGCGCGCACCGAAGGCCTGCGGCAGCGCCGCCGCCAGCACCAGCCCCAATGCCATGATCGCGAACAGCACGAGCCGGACCGGCTTGCTCTCCGGGTCGAACCAGTTGGTCATCCAGGCGGTGTACTGCCAGGCGAGCCACACCGCGAACCACAACAGCAGCGTCTCGAGCGCGCCGGGCAAGGTCAAATCGCCGAGCAGGCGGTGCGACAACTGCGTCACCGCGAACACGTAGATCAGGTCGAAGAACAGCTCGGCGTTGGACACGCTGGCCTCGTGGCCGTCGCGGGCGCGCAGCAGGTGGTGGAACGAGCGGGGCATGGGCACTCCTTAGCGGGCGGTATCTTTGCGGTATGGCATATCCCGACGGGATCGGGAAAGGCGGTGTGTGGGGCCGGTGGTACACTGCGCTGACGTCCACCCTTGCGGCCGAGCCCATGCTGTACCTCTATCAGTCCAACCGACTCGAAGCGCTGTCCGAATTCCTCGCCGCCTTCAGCCAAGCGGTGCCGCTGTCCGACCCGTTCGAGGCCGAGACGGTGATCGTGCAGAGCCGCGGCATGGGGCGCTGGATCAGCCTCGATCTGGCCAAGAAAAACGGAGTGGCGGCGAACCTGCGCTTCGTGCTGCCGGCGGCGTTCGCCTGGCGGCTGATGCAGCAGGTGATCCCCGGCCTGCCGAAGAAGTCGTTCTTCTCGCCCGACGTGCTCGCGTGGCGGCTGATGGAGTGGCTGCCGGGCTTGGATGACCCGGTGTTCGCGCCGCTGCAGCGCTACCTCGCCGGTGGCGAGGCGGCCGCGTTCGAGCTGGCCGGCAAGATCGCCGACGTTTACGACCAGTACCTGGTGTTCCGCCCCGACTGGATCCGCGCCTGGGAAGAGGGCCAGTTGCTCGACCTCGGCGACGACGAGGCCTGGCAGGCCGCGCTGTGGAAGCGCTTGGCCGAAGCCGACGACGCGCGCCACCGGGTGCGGATGCTCGACGAGGTGCTGGCCGGGCTGCGCCCCGAGCATGTGCCCGAGCGGGTGGTGCTGTTCGGCATCGCCAGCCTCGCGCCGATGTATCTCGCGCTGGTGAAGCGCCTCGCCGAGATCACCGACGTGCTGATGTTCGCGCTCAACCCGTCCGAGATGGCCTGGGGCGACATCGTCGACGCGCGCCGCGCGCTGGCGCTGGGCGAGAACCCGGCCGACGCCGCCGGCCATCCCTTGCTCGCCTCGCTCGGCAAGCAGGGGCGCGACTTCTTCGACCTGCTGGTCGCCGAGTGCGCCAACGAGTTGAAAGACCTGTTCGTCGAGCCGGCCCCGGCGACCCTGCTCGGCCGCTTGCAGCACGACCTGTTGACCTTGAGCAACCCGCAATCGCCCGACTACGAACCATTGGTGATCAGCGACGACGACCACTCGGTCGAGGTCCACGTCGCGCACGGTCCGATGCGCGAGCTGGAAATCCTCAAGGACCGCCTGCTCGCCCGCTTCGCCGCCGACCCGACCCTGACCCCGGCCGACGTGGCGGTGCTGACCCCGGACATCAATACTTACGCGCCGTTCATCCACGCGGTGTTCGGCCGCCGCGACGACGCGCCGAGCCTGCCGTACAGCGTCGCCGACCGCCGCGTCAGCCGCGAGCATCCCTTGCTCGCCACCTTCGCCGCGCTCTTGGATCTCGCCGACAGCCGCTTCGAGGCCGATGCGCTCTTGGCGCTGTTCGACTGCGCCGCACTGTTGCGCCGCTTCGGTCTCACCGCCGACGAGTTGCCGTTCGTCCGCCGCTGGGTGCGCGATGCGGCGATTCGTTGGGGGCGCGACGCCGCTCACAAGGCGAGCCTCGGCCTGCCTGCCGATCCGGCGTTCAGCTGGCGCCAGGGGATAGACCGGCTGCTGCTCGGCACGGTGCTGCCGCCGGAGTTGCTCGGCGACGACGCGCCGCTGTTCGAGGGCCTGCTGCCGCTCGCCGGCGCCAGCGGCGGCCTGACCGGCACGCTGGCCGCGCTCGCCGACGTGTTCGACACGCTGGCGAGCTTGGCCGAACGCTGGGCCGAGCCGGCCAGCCCTACCGACTGGGTGGCGCGCTGCCATGCGGCGATCGAGGCGCTGTTCGAGCCGGACGACGAGGACGAGGCGGCGCTGTCGCTGCTGCGCGACGCGCTGGCGGAGCTGGCAGGCGACGCCGAGCTCGCCGGCTTCGGGCGAAGGGTCGGCCTCGCGGTGCTGCGCGACTGGCTGGCGCGGCGGCTGACGCTGTCGGTCGACTCGGGTTTCCTGACCGGCGGGGTGACCTTCTGCGCGATGGTGCCGATGCGCAGCCTGCCGTTCCGGGTGTTGTGTCTCGTTGGCATGAACGACGGCGTCTACCCGCGCGACGAGCGCCCGGTCAGCTTCGACCTGATCGCGCGCCACCCGCGCCGCGGCGACCGCTCGCGCCGTTACGACGACCGCTACCTGTTCCTCGAGGCGCTGCTGTCGGCGCGCGAGGCGCTGTATCTGTCCTACGTTGGTCGAAGCGCGCGCAGCGACGAGCCCTTGCCGCCGTCGGCGCTCTTGTCCGAGCTGCTCGACACCTTCGCCGCGATGGCGGGCGACAAGGTGCGTGCGCGCCTCGTCACCGCCCACCCGCTGCAGCCGTTCTCGCCGCGCTACTACGACGGCAGCGACCCGGCGCTGTTCAGCTACGAGCCGGCCTACGCCGCCGCGCTCGCCGCCGAGCGCCATCCGCCGGCGCCGTTCGCCACAGCTCTAGCGTTGGCCGAAACGCCGCGCGTGCTGCCCTGGCCGGACCTCTTGCGCTTCTGGCAGAACCCGGCGCGCGCCTGGCTCGCCGACCGGCTCGGCATCCGCGTCGCGCGCGACGAGGACGAGCTGCCCGAACGCGAGCCGTTCGCGCTCGACCGCGACGGCCGCGAGCGGGTGCGTGGCGCCTTGCTCGAAGGCCGGCTGTCGGGAACCGCACCGTCTGCCACCGCGGCGCGGCTGCGCGCCGGCGGCGCCCTGCCGCCCGGAGAACTCGGCGAGGCGTGGCTTTCTGCCGAGCAGGACGCCACGCGCCGCCTGCTGCGCCAGTTGCCGACGGCCTTGTTCGAGCCGCCCTTGCCGCCCCAGCCATTTTCGCTCGACGTCGCCGGGCTGACCCTGACCGGCACCTTGGCCGGCCTGCGCCGCGACGGCCTGTTTCAGGTCAGGGTGCGGCGCGCCTACGCCGGCGAGAAGATCTCGCTGTGGCTGCACCACCTGCTGCTCAACGCGGTGAGGCCGGACGGCGTCGCGACCGAGTCGACGCTGCTCGACGACGATGGCCGGTTGACCCTGGCGCCGCTGCCGACGACCGAGGCGCGGGCCTTGCTCGCGCCGTGGCTGGACGGCTGGCTGGCCGGCCAGGAGTCGCCGCTGCCGTTCTTCCCGCGCACCAGCTGGGCGGCGGCCGCGTCGCTCGCCGACGCGAAGCTGGCCCGCGAGGCGGCGCTGGTCGCCGCGCGCAACGAGTGGGCGCCGGCGTTCGACGGCAACGGCAAGGTCGCGCAGCGCGACGACCCGGCGCTGGCGCTGGCGTTCCGCCATCTCGACCCGCTGGCCGACCCGGCGTTTCTCGCCTGGGCCGAGCGGCTGCTGTTGCCGCTGATGGCGGCGCTGGCGGCGGCAGAGGAGAGCTCAGCATGAGCGACATCCTGCACGCCTTCTCGCCGCTGAGCGCGCCGCTGACCGGGGTGAACCTGGTCGAGGCGTCGGCCGGCACCGGCAAGACCTGGAACATCGCCGCGCTGTTCGTGCGCCTGCTCTTGGAGGCGCAGCCGGGCGAGGAGGCGCCGGCCAGCGTCGAGCAGATACTGGTGGTCACCTACACCAAGGCGGCCACCGCCGAGCTGCGCTCGCGGCTGCGCGCCCGCCTCGCCGAAGCGCTGGCGGCGCTCGACGCCGAGTCGGTCGAAGACGGCTTCCTCGCCGAGCTGCTGGCGCCGTACCGCGAAGATCCCGAGCAGTGCGCGGCGGCGCGCGCGCGGCTGACCGCGGCGCTGACCGGCTTCGACGCCGCGTCGATCTACACCATCCACGGCTTCTGCCAGCGGGTGCTGACCGATGCGGCCTTCGAGTCCGGCCAGCCGTTCGACGCCGAACTGGTCGCCGACGACGAGGCGCCGCTCTTGGAGCTGGCCGACGACTTCTGGCGCCGCCGGGTGCTCGGCGACCCGCTGTACGCGCGGCTGCTGGCCGCTCACGGCGACACGCCGGACGCCTGGCTCGCCGCGGTGAAGCCGTACCTCGCCAAGGACTATCTGACGCTGGTGACGCCGCCGGCCGGCCAGTTGGCCGAACGCGAGGCGGCCAGACTTTCGGCCTGGCAGGCGCTGTGCGCCGAGCCTGAAAGCATAGCGGCCGGCGCCGCGGCGTTCTGGGACGGCTTCGGCGTTCTCAAGGGCAATCTCTACAAGCAGCCGACCTACCAGCGGCTGTTCGCGTGGCTCGCCGGCTGCGCGCTGCCCGACACCGCGCCGCCGCTGCTGGGCAGCGACACCTTGAAGGCGCTGGCGCGGCTGACGCCGAACGGCCTCGCCGACGGGGTGAAGAAGGGCGCGGCCCCGCCGGCGCACCCGCTGTTCGCGCGGATAGCCGACTGGCTGGCGGCGGAGCTTAACTGGCAGGACGCGGTGACGCAGGAGGTGGCGCGGCTGAAGATCGAGCTGATCGGCTGGATCGATACGGAGCTCACCGCACGGCGCCGCGCCGCGCGGCAGCGCCGCTTCGACGACCTGTTGACCGATCTCGCGAGCGGCCTGCAGGACCCGGTGTCGGGCCCCTTGCTGGCCGAACACATGGCGCGCAGCTGGCAGCTGGCGCTGATCGACGAGTTCCAGGACACCGACCCGGTGCAGTACGCGATCTTCCGCGCCGGCTTCATCGAGCGCCACCGGCCGGTGTTCCTGGTCGGCGACCCGAAGCAGGCGATCTACAGCTTCCGCGGCGCCGACATCTTCGCCTACCTCGCCGCCCGCGACGACGCCGGCGCGCGCTACACGCTGTCGACCAACCACCGCTCGACCGACCAGCTGGTCGCGGCGGTGAATGCGCTGTTCGCGCGCGATCAGGCCTTCCTGCTCGACATCCCCTACCAGCCGGTGGCGAGCGCCGGCGGGCGCGGCGCGCTGACCTTGGCCGAACCGCTCGCGCCGTTGACCCTGCAGTGGCTGTCGCCCGAGCAGGACAAGCCGCTGTCCAAGGACCGCGCCGCGACCCTCGCCGCCGCGCAGACCGCCGATGCGATCGCCGGCCTCTTGGTGGCGGCCGGGCAGGGCGGCGCGGCGCTGACAAAGGACGGTGCCAGCCGGCCGCTGAAGGGCGGGGATCTGGCGGTGCTGGTGTCCACTCACCGCCAGGGCGAGCTGGTGCGCGCCGCGCTGGCCGAACGCGGCGTGGCCAGCGTGGCGCTGACGCAGGAGAGCGTGTTCGCCAGCGCCGAGGCGCGCGAGCTGGCGGCGCTGCTGCGCGCCTGGGTCGATCCGGCGCACGAGGGCCGGCTGCGCGCCGCGCTCGCGACCGAGCTGATCGGCCTGTCCGCCGCCGAGCTGGCCGCCTTGATCGACGACGAGACCGGCTGGGAGACGCGCCAGAGCGCGCTGTCCGCCGACCATGCGCGCTGGCGCGACGCCGGCTTCATGGCCGCCTGGCGCCAGGCCTTCGTGCGCGAACGGATCGCCGAGCGCCTGCTGCCCTTGCCGGACGGCGAGCGCCGGCTGACCAACCTGGCGCAGCTGACCGAGCTGATCCAGCAGCAGTCCGAGCAGGTGGCAGGTCCCGTGCCGTTGCTCGCCTGGTTCGAGGCCTGCGTCGCCAACCCGCCGTCCGGCGAGGAGGCGATGATGCGGCTGGAGAGCGACGCGGCGCTGGTGAAGATCGTCACCATCCACGCGTCCAAGGGCCTGCAGTACCCGCTGGTGTTCTGCCCCTTCCTGTGGGACGGCGCGCTGTCGCGCAAGGAGACGCCGTTCTGGCGCTACCGCGACGGCGACACCACAAGGCTGGTGCCGGACGAGCTGGCCGGCGCCGCCGACCACTTGGCGAGCGACAGCGAAACCCTGGCCGAAAAGCTGCGGCTCCTGTACGTCGCGCTGACCCGCGCCGAACATAGATTAGTCATCAGCTGGACCCGCGCCAGCGGCATGGAGACCGCCGCGCTGACCTGGCTGCTGCACGGCGCCGGTGCCGATTCGCTCGAGAGCCTGCGCGAGCTGAAGGACGAGCTGAGCCACGACCGGCTGGTCGCTGACCTGCACCGCTTCGCTGGAGCCAACCCGGCGGCGGTGAGGCTCGTCAGCGAGCCGCCGGCCCCGGCCTGGCTGCCGCGCGCCGAGGCCGGCCGCGCCGAGCTGCGCGTGGCGACCTTGGATCGGCCGCTCTACACGCCGTGGCGGGTCACCAGCTTCACCGGTCTCGCGCAGCACGGCAGCCGCCACGCCGCCGAGGCGCCCGACCACGACCGGCTGCAGCGGCCGGCGGCCGAAGCGGTCGAGCAGCCCCTTGAACCAGCCCTCGACCGCTTCAGCTTCCCGCGCGGCGCGCGCCCCGGCACCTGCCTGCACGCGATCTTCGAGAACATAGCCTTCACCGACAGCCCCGACGCTCACGCCCGGGTGGTCGCCGAGCAGCTGGCGCGCGGCGGCTTCGGCCCCGAGTGGCAGGACGCCGCCTGCGACATCGTCGCGCGCACCCTGGCCGCGCCGCTGGCCCCCGGCGCCACGCTCGCGTCGGTGCCGAACGCGCGCCGGCTGGTCGAGCTGGAGTTCCTGCTGCCGCTGTCCGTGCTGAAGGTGGAGCGCCTGCGCGCGATCCTGAGCGATCCGGCGCACGGCCTGCACCCGGCCTGCCGCGCCGCGGCGGCGACGCTCGATTTTCGCAGCGTCGAGGGCTACCTCAAGGGCTTCATCGACCTGGTCGCCGAGGTCGACGGCAAGCTTTATCTGGTCGACTACAAGTCCAACCATCTGGGCGATAGCCCCGACGACTACGGCGAGGCCCACTTGGCCGAGGCGATAGCCCGGGAGCATTATTACCTGCAGTACCTGATCTACACGGTGGCGCTGCACCGCTATTTCGCCGCGCGCGGCATCGACTTCGGCCAACGTTTCGGCGGGGTGCGCTACCTGTTCCTGCGCGGCCTCGATGCCGAAGGCCGCGGGGTGTGGCGCGACGCGCCGTCGGACGCCTTGCTCGCCGCGCTCGACGAGCTGTTCCAATAACGACGATCAACAAGGAGCCCGCGATGTTCGAATCCGCCGAAATCGGCCACGCCATCGCCAAGAAGGTCTACCAGGACGAGGTGCCGGCGCTGCGCGAGGCCTTGCTCGATGCGCAGTACGACCTGAAGGAGCAAGGCGGCTTTCCGGTGCTGATCCTGATCCACGGCCTCGACGGTGCCGGCCGCGGCGACACGATGAACCTGATCAACGAATGGCTCGACCCGCGGCTGATCCACAACGTCGCGTTCTCCGGGCTGAACGACGAGGAGAAGGCGCGGCCGTGGATGTGGCGCTACTGGCGCGAGCTGCCTGCCCGGGGCCGGATCGGCATGTACTTCGGGTCCTACTATTCGGACGCGCTGTTCCCGCGCGTCTACGGCAAGAACGACCGCGACACCTTCGACAAGCAGATCTTCGACATCCTGCGCTTCGAGCGGATGATGACGCTCGACGGCGCGCTGGTGCTGAAGTTCTGGTTCCACCTGTCCAAAGGCAAGCAGTTGGCGCGGTTGAAGACGCTTGAGAGCGACCCGGACACCGCTTGGCGCGTTACCGATCTGGACTGGAAGCACTTCGACCGCTACGACAAGATCCGCAAGCACGGCGAGCACATGCTGCGCCTGACCAACACCGCGCACGCGCCGTGGATCGTGGTCGAGGGCGAAGACCCGTACTACCGCAACCTGACGGTGGCGCGCGCCATCCTCAACGCCTTGCGTAGCCGGATCGACAGCGACGCGCCGCAGCTCGTCCACAGCGACGTGCCGCCGCCGCTCGCGCCGATCGACAACAAGCTGCTCCTCGACACGCTCAAGCTCGACCAGAAGCAGGACAAGGACGGCTACAAGGGCAAGTTGAAGAAGCTGCAGGCGCGCCTCAACCGGCTGACCCGCGATCCGCGCTTCGCCGAGCGTTCGCTGGTGCTGGTGTTCGAGGGCAACGACGCGGCCGGCAAGGGCGGCAGCATCCGCCGGATCACCCAGGCGCTCGACGCCCGCCAGTACCGGGTGGTGCCGATCGCCGCACCGAACGACGTCGAACGCGCGCAGCCGTGGCTGTGGCGCTTCTGGCGCCAGGTGCCGCGCAAGGGCGGCATCACCGTGTTCGACCGCAGCTGGTACGGCCGGGTGCTGGTCGAACGGGTCGAGGGCTTCGCCAGCGAGGCCGACTGGGGCCGCGCCTACTACGAGATCAACGACTTCGAGCACCAGCTGCACGAAAACGGCGCGGTGCTGGTGAAGTTCTGGCTCGCGATCAGCCAGGACGAGCAGCTCGAGCGCTTCAAGGCGCGCGAGGAGACCGGCTTCAAGCGCTTCAAGATCACCGACGAGGACTGGCGCAACCGCGATCGTTGGGACGACTACAAGCTGGCGGTATCCGACATGATCGACCGCACCAGCACCAGCCGGGTGCCGTGGACGCTGGTCGAGGCGAACAACAAGTACTACGCGCGCCTCAAGGTGCTGCAGACGGTGTGCGACGCACTCGAGGCGGCGCTCGATGGCTGAGCAGGCTCGGCTGCCGGACAAGCTCGCCGGCCTGTTCGCCCGGCTCGCGCCAGCCGCCGCGCCGCTGGTCGCGCCGTATCTCGCGCGCCTCGTCGCGGCCAACCAGGCCGGCCACGTCTGCCTGACGCTGCCGCCCGGCGAGGCGCGCGCGCTCGCCCAGGCGCGCCCTCTGGTCGGCCGGCCCGGCGAGGCGGCGCCGCTGATCCTCGATCCCGCGCGGCGCCTCTATTTCGCCCGGCATTGGCGCGACGAGGCGACGTTGGCCGAACGGCTCGCCGGCTTGGCATCCGGCGGGCTGCCGCTGCCGGCCGATGCGGCGCGGACGGTGCTCGACGCGCTGTTCCCGCCGCGCGGCGACGGTGCGGTCGATAGGCAGAAACTCGCCGCCGCGCTGGCGCTGAAGAAGCGCTTCACGGTGATCTCCGGCGGTCCCGGCACCGGCAAGACCACCACCGTGGTGCGGCTGATGGCGGCGGTAGCGAGCCTCGCGCCGCGGCCGCTGGCGATCGCGATGGCGGCGCCGACCGGCAAGGCGGCGGCGCGGCTGACCGAGTCGGTGCGGCTCGCCCGCGCCGCGCTGCCGGTGCCCGAGTCTATCCGCGCCCAGCTGCCGAGTTCCGCGCAGACGCTGCACCGGCTGATCGGCCTGGTTCCCGGCCAGGCGGCGCCGCGCCACCACGCCGGCCACCCCTTGCCGCTCGACCTGCTGGTGATCGACGAGGCGTCGATGGTCGACCTGTCGTTGATGAGCCGCACGCTGGCGGCGCTGCCGCCATCGGCGCGGCTGGTGCTGCTCGGCGACCGCGACCAGCTCGCGTCGGTCGACGCCGGCGCGGTGCTGGCCGACCTGTGCCGCGAGCAGGTGTACAGCGCCGACACGCTCGCCTGGCTTCGTGATGCGAGCGGCGTCGTGCCGTTTTCGGCCGACCTCGGACCGCTGCCGGCGCTGGCCGACTGCGTCGCGCTGTTGACCGAGAGCCACCGCTTCGGCGCCGACAGCGGCATCGGCGCGCTGGCGCGCGCGGTCAACGGCGGCGACGCGGCGACCGCCTTGCAGCACCTCGACGACCTGTTCAGCCCCGACATCAGCTGGGGGGCGGCACGGGCGGAGCTCGCGAGCAGCCTGCTGGCGCGGCGCGAGGCGTACTTTGCCGCACTCGAGCAGGGCCCGGCCGCGGCGTTCGCCGCGTTCGGCCGCTTCATGCTGCTTGCCGCCGAACGCCGCGACGTGGCGGCGCTGAACGAGGCGGTCGAGGCGTTGCTCGTCAAGGCCGGGCGCAAGCGTTTCGACGCCGACTGGTACCCGGGCCGGCCGGTGATGATCAGCGAGAACGACTACGCGGTCGGCCTGTTCAACGGCGACATCGGCCTCGCCTTGCCGAGCCCGGACGGGCTCAGGGTGTGGTTCCCGACCGCCGACGGCGGCTTCCGTGCGCTGGCGCCGGGCCGCTTGCCGCCGCTCGACACCGTGTACGCGATGACGGTGCACAAGAGCCAGGGCTCGGAATTCGACGAGGTGTGGATGCTGCTGCCCGACGGCGACAGCCAGGTGCTCGACCGCGCGCTGCTCTACACCGCGATCACCCGCGCCAAGCGCGAGTTCCGGCTGTCCGGCGCCGCGGCGGCGTTGAGCGACGCGGTCGGCCGCGCGCCGCAGCGCAGCAGCGGGCTCGCCGAGCGCTTGTGGGACACGACCGCTCGATAGAGAGGGTCGAGCGGCCTGCGCTAGTGCTCGGAAAACGAAAGCGTTTTCGGCTAAAACCACGTAAGATGGCGCGCTTGTTGCTAATGCCATATGTCATGGAGGGCGCCATGCCGCAGCTGGACCGGGTACTCGTTTATCTTTCGCGCATCACGCAGTTCGACCGCACCGCTTTCACGCCGCTGTGGATCGCCGGCGAGCGGGTCGGTTGCGTCAACGCGCTATGGAAGGAGCGCCTGCTCGGCAGCGACGCGGCGCTGTTCGTCGAGACCCGCGACGGCCTGGTCTGCCAGGCCACCGGCGACTACGCCACGCTCAGCGCGACGCTCGCCGCCGCGGCGCGGCGCTGGCACGACACTGGTTGGTTGACCGGTTGGCGCAACGAGAACTTCACCGCCTTCCGTCCGGACGGGGGCGAGCTGTTCGAGCTCGAGCGCGCCGCGTTCCGACCGCTGGGCCTGACCAGCCGCGCGGTGCACCTGAATGGCTTGCTCCGCGATGCCGACGGCACGGTGCGGATGTGGGTGGCGCGGCGCAGCCCGGACAAGGCGGTCGACCCGAACCGGATGGACAACCTGATGGGCGGCGGCATCGCCGCCGGCGAGAGCATAAGTCTCGCGCTCGAGCGCGAAGGCTGGGAAGAGGCGGGCATCCCGGCCGACAAGCTCGAGCTGTTGCCGCAGGCGGCCTTGCTGTTGGCCGAACGGCCGGTGCAGCGCGGCCTGCATCGCGAGTGGCTGTACGCGTTCGACCTGTGGCTGAACCCGGGCGAGATCCCCTGTAACCAGGACGGCGAGGTCGCCGAGCACACCTTGATGAGTCTCGCCGACGTCGAACAGCTGCTGGTCGACGAGCGTTTCATGATCGACGCCGCGCTGGTCGCGAGCGACTGCCTGGCGCGGCTCGGCTACTGGGGCGCGGACGGTGCTCGCGTCGACGCGCTGCTCTCGGCGATCCGCCGGCCGGTCGGTGCGGCGGTGTACAGCCTCTGACCCGGTCAGTGACAGGACAAAAAAAGCGCGGCCTCGGCCGCGCTTTTGTTTTACCTCTGCTTGATGGCTGATAGTCGGCCGAGTCAAAGTCCATCGGGGAGCCACCGCGGCGAACCGCACCGCGAACGCACCGGGCGTAACCCTTGTGCGCCGGGGACTTTGCCGCCGCCGACCTGCCGTAGCATGCCTTTATCGCAAACCACCGGCTCAGCCGGCGCCGACCGCGATGCCCCGCTGCTCCAGTTGTTCGCGAATCAGCCGGGCAAGGGTCACCGCGTGTACGTTGTCGCCGTGCAGGCAGATCGTGTCGGCGCGGATCGCCACGCGGCGGCCGTCGAGCGCGGTCACCACCCCCTCGGTCACCATCTGCAGCACCTGCGCCAGCGCCTGCGCCTCGTCCTCGATCAGCGCGCCGGGCGTGCCGCGCGGCGCCAGCGAGCCGTCGGCCCGGTAGCCGCGGTCGGCGAACACCTCGTCGAGCGCCCCGAGGCCCGCCGCTCGGGCGATGCGCACCAGCTCGCCGCCGGCCAGGCCCACCACCTTCAGCGCCGGGTCGGCCGCCTTCACCGCCGCCACGATGGCGTCGGCCAGGCGGGGGTCGCGCGCCGCCTGGTTGTAGAGCGCACCGTGCGGCTTGACGTGGCGGAGTGTGGCGCCTTCGCCACGGGCGATCGCCTGCAGCGCGCCGACCTGGTAGAGCACGCCGGCGTAGACGGTTTCCGGCGCCAGGGTCATCTCGGTGCGGCCGAACTGTTCCCGGCCGGGGTAGCTCGGGTGCGCACCGATCGCGACGCCGCGCGCCAGCGCCCAGCGCACGCACTGGCGCATCGTATCGGCGTCGCCGGCGTGCCAGCCGCAGGCGATGTTGGCCGAACTGAGCTGATCGAGAATGGCCTCGTCGTGGCCAAAGCCTTCGCCGAGATCGGCATTGAGATCAACGACCATATAGCCCCCATTCCAGTTGCCGCAGATAGCGGGCCTGCTCGGCCCGGGCGGCCGCGGCTTCGGCGGCATCGCACCGTCGGAACCATAGCCACGAGCCGAGCCGCGCCTGCGCGAGTTTCCATAGGTCGGCCTCGATCACCACCGCGATGCGCGGGTAACCGCCGGTGGTCTGCGCGTCGGCGAGCAGCACGATGGGCTGGCCGTTCGGAGGCACCTGCACCACGCCGGGCAGCACGCCGTGCGACAACAGCTCGCGCTCGACGGGGCGTTGCAGCGGTTCGCCGTGCAGGCGGTAGCCCATCCGGTTGCTCTGCGGGGTGACCTGCCAGGGGTCGCGCCAGAAGCGCTGTCGCGCGTCGTCGGTGAACTCCCGGTGCTCGGGCCCGGGCAGCGCGCGGATCAGCGGCGACCAGTCGGGCAGCTTCACGCCGCGTCGGTGCGTCAGCACATTCGGCCGACCCAGCGGCAGCCGGTCGCCGTCCCTGAGCGCCCGGCCCGCCACGCCGCCGAAGCCGGCGTTCAGGTCGGTGCTGCGCGAACCGAGCACGACGTCGGTCGCGATCCCGCCGTCCACCGCCAGGTAGGCGCGCATCCCGACGCGGGCCGTCGCCAGATGCAGACATTGGTCGGCGTTTACCGGCGTGCGCCAGCCCGGCCAGATCGGCACGCCGTCGAGCGTGGCGTCGAAATCGGCGCCGGCCAGCGCCAGCCAGCCGGCGCGGGCGAAGCGCAGCTCGACCGGGCCGAGGGTGATCTCGAGGCCGGCGCAGCCGGCCGCGTTGCCGACCAGCCGGTTCGCCACCGTCAGTGCCAGCGGGTCGAGCGCGCCGGCTTGCCCGACGCCGAGCTGGCGTAAGCCGGCGCGGCCGAGATCCTGAACGGTGCTGAGCGCGCCGCTGTTGATCACTTCGAGCATGCGCCGGCCTCCACCGGGACGAAGCGCACGCGATCGCCCGGCTGCAGCAGCGTCGGCGGGTTGGCCGACGCATTGAACAGGGACGTGCTGCTGCGACCGATCAGGTTCCAGCCACCGGGCGTCGTCGCCGGGTAGACGCCGGTCTGGCTGCCGCCGATCCCGACCGAACCGGCCGGCACCGCCAGGCGTGGTTCGGCGCGGCGCGGCGTCGCCAGCGCCTCGGGCAGGCCGCCGAGATAGGCGAAACCCGGCTGGAAACCGAGGAAATAGACCAGGTACTCCGCGCCGGCGTGCAGCGCGATCACCTCGTCGGGACTCAGCTGCGCATGGCGGGCGACGTCGTCGAGGTCCGGCCCGGCCTCGCCGCCGTAGACCACCGGGATACGGACCTCGCGCGCCTCGGGTGCTGGCGCCGCGGCGGCGCGCTGCCAGAACGTTTCGAGTTCGGGGAGAAAGTCGTCGGGGCGCAGGCAGGCCGGATCGAGCAGCACGGTCAGGTTGTTCATGCCCGCCATGACCTCGCAGACTGCAGGGTGGCCGGCCAGTTGCCGGGCGATCCACCAGATCTTGCATTGACAGGCCGCTTCGGCCGGCGGCGGCGACTCGATGACGGCCGCACGCTCCCCCAGCGAGTAGAAGCGGACGGTTTCTGCTGCCACGGTGTTCTCCAACGCAGAGGGCCTGGGGCCGGATCGTTGTCGTGCTTTCAATTCGAGCCGTTAACAAAACCCCGCGAAGCGGTTCCGGCTAGATGTCCTGCCGCAGACAGTACAAGGAGTATGGCAAGGCAGGGCAATAACGCCGGAAGGGTTTTAGCTGCGCAGAAACTCGGCAATGCCTCGTTTTGTTAGCGGCTCGTAAGCCACTAATTTATCTTTGTAATGCGAAGGCAGTTCAAGGCAAGGAGGTATTGCCGACGGATTCTGTGAACCGGCCGACGAATGTCCGGTCCTTGCGTGTTTGGCTTGGGGGCTTTCAAGACTAGGGCGTTTGTCTTGCCCGTGCGGCTTCCCACTCGTCATCCATTCTGACGGTTTCGAGGCGTCTTTGCGCTCGGCTTCAGGCTTGCTGGCGGTAGGCTAGCGAAAACGGGTTTCGGACTTGTTGCAGGTCAGTTGGAACTTGGCGGCGGAAAGAATCGTAGCCGTGATGGCGGGGGAGCTAATCCGAGCGAAGCGCGCCTTCATGGCCTGGAACGTAGCCGTGATGCGGAATGCCGGCGCGATGCAAGCGATTGATTTGATTGTGCTTGTTTTGAGGCGAGATAGTGATGCAGGGCTGGCGCACCCGACAGGGATCGAACCTGTGACCTTCAGCTTCGGAAACTGACACTCTATCCAACTGAGCTACGGGTGCGCAGAGCCACAGAGAATAGCCGAACAGGCCCATCCTGTCCAGCGTAGGGTTTTTGCCATGCCGCATGGGCTTACCGTATAATCGCGTGCAATAATTTATTGAATGTCATGAGATATTTTTCAGGCGAGGCTTAGTGCGATGAGTAATGAAAACAACATGGCGCCCGGCTCGGTCATCAAGGTGATCGTGGGTATCATCGTCTTCGTGGTGGCGGCGATCTGGCTGCTCGCCAAGCTGGCAACCAGCGGCTACGAGGTGGACGCCCAGGTGATGACCAAGGAAGCGGTGGCCGCTCGTCTGAAACCGGTCGGCGACTCGGTGGCCAGCGACGCGCCGCCGGGACAGCGTACCGGGGAGCAGGTGTTCAAGGCGGTTTGCATCTCCTGTCACGGCACCGGCCTGGCCGGTTCGCCGAAGTTCGGTGATGCGGCTGCCTGGGCGCCGCACATCGCCAAGGGCTACGACACCCTGATCGACCACGCGCTGCACGGCTTCAGCGCGATGCCGGCCAAGGGGGGCTCGCCTGACCTGTCCGACGACGAAGTGAAGCGCGCGGTGGCCTTTATGGCCAACGCCGGTGGCGCCAAGTTCACCGAGCCGTCGGTCGGTGGTGCTGCCGGTGCAGCCGGTAGCGCGGCGCTCGACCCGCAAGTGGTCGGCAAGAAGATCTTCGACAGCGTCTGCACCGCCTGCCACTCGACCGGCGCCGCCGGGGCACCGAAGTTCGGCGACAAGGCCACCTGGGCGCCGCGCCTGAAGCCGGGCCTCGACGAGGTGGTGAAGATCGCCACCAAGGGCCTGAACGCGATGCCGCCGAAGGGTGGCTACACCGGCAGCGATGCCGAGTTCCGCGCCGCGGTCGAGTACATGGTGAATGCGTCGAAGTAAGCCTTCGATACCAGCATGACACAAAAAACGCACTGCCGAGGCAGTGCGTTTTTCATTGGTGGGATCCCGAAGAGGGCGGCTTAACGAGGCTTGATCGCGACCGCGTTGACCAGCGTCTCCTCGCGGCGCTCCGGCACCTTGCGGCCGATCCACTCGAGAAAGCCGATGTCCGATCGGCTCCACCACAGATACGGCATCGAGACGCGCGCGTCGGGCAGCTCGAAGCCGGCGCCGCGGATGATCGCTAGGTACTCGCCGGCGGTCTTCTGCACGTCCATCGGGTGGCGGAACAGCAGCCGGATCGGCAGCGAGTGGATGTAACGCTTGGTCGACTCGGCAAACAGCAGCACGCCACCCGGTTTCAGCACCTGGAAGAACTCGGCCATCGCCGCTTCCGTTCGACCAGGTGGTGGAAGGTCTGGTGGCAGTACACCAGGTCGACGCTTTGATCGGGCAGGCTCATCGCCGACGCGTTGCCGAACTGCAGCTCGACCGGGCAGCGACACTGCCGCGCGGCGCTGCCGGCGCGCGCTTCGATGCCGGGGTCGGCGTCGAGCGCGATGATCCGCTCCGGCGCAAACCGTTCGGCCAACTCGGCGAAGGCGTGGCCGAAGCCGCAGCCGACGTCGAGGATGCGTGGGTAACGGCGGTCGGGTTCCGGAAGCAGGCGCGTGAGGTCGTTCAGCGCGCGACGCAGCACGTGGATTTTCCAGGTTGGGGTGTTGAGGAACCAGTTGCCGAAACGGGTTTCTTCGACAAAGGGAAAAGCTGTGGTCATCAGGCGGGTCGCGCGTTTAATGAAAAATGCATTTTCGCGCATTTCATCCCGGCCGGCGAGCCGTCTGGCGGCTTATTCCGTCGGCTTGTGCTTGTCGGCCAGCAGCGCCGCCAGGTTGGCGAGCCGCGCCTTGCCCTCGCTCTTGCTGACCAAGGGTTCGGCACCCGGTTTGCCGAAGTAGCGCAGGTCGGCCGCGTCGATCTCGGCGATGAAGCGCGACGGCTCGACGAACTGCCAGTCGCCGGCGCGCCGGCGCTTGACGCAGTGGGTGAGGGTGAGGCTGCGCTGCGCGCGGGTGATGCCGACGTACATCAGCCGGCGTTCCTCCTCGACCATGCCGTTGTCGACCGATTCGCTGTGCGGCAGGATGCCTTCCTCGCAGCCGACCAGGAACACGTGCGGGTATTCCAGGCCCTTGCTCGCGTGCAGCGTCGACATGTGCACCGCGTCGACCTCGCCCTCGTCGCGGCCCTCCAGCATCGTGATCAGCGCGATGGTCTGCGTGAGTTCGATCACGTTCTTGCCGTCGGCCTCGCCCTTCTTGGCGAGCCAGGCGACCAGCTCCTGGACGTTCTTCCATTTCGTCTCGGCCGGACGCGGCTCCTCGCTGTCGTACAGCCAGGCTTCGTAGCCGATCGCCTTGAGCATCTCCTGCACCAGCTCGCCGGCCGGTTCGCGGCTGGCGCGGTAGGTCAGCGTGTTGATGAAGCGGCAGAACTCCTCGAGCGGTGCCAGCTGCGCCGTCTGCACCTGTTGGCGGAAGCCTTCCTCCTGCGCGGCGACGAACAGCGCCTTGTGGCGCTCGCCGGCGTAGGCGCCGAGCTTCTCCAGCGTGACGTTGCCGACGCCGCGCTTCGGCGTGGTCAGCGCGCGGATGAACGCCGGGTCGTCATTCGGATTGGAGACCAGGCGCAGGTAGGACAGCACGTCCTTGATCTCGGTGCGGTCGAAGAAGCTCTGGCCGCCGGCCATCTGGTAGGGGATGCGCTGGTTGCGCAGCGCCTGCTCGATGATGCGCGCCTGGTAGTTGCCGCGGTACAGGATCGCGTAGTCGGCGAAGCTGGTGCGGTTCTCGAACTTGTGCGCGAGCAAGCGGCTGATCACCGTCTCGGCCTCGTGCTCTTCGTCCTTGCACTGCACCACGTGGATCGGCTCGCCGAGGCCCAGCTCGCTCCACAGCTGCTTCTCGAACAGCTTGGGATTATTGGCGATCACCGAGTTGGCGGCGCGCAGGATGCGGGCGGTGGAGCGGTAGTTCTGCTCCAGCTTGATGATCTTGAGCTTCGGGAAGTCCTGCTGCAGCAAGCGCAGGTTTTCCATATTGGCGCCGCGCCAGGCGTAGATCGACTGGTCGTCGTCGCCGACCGCGGTGAACATGCCGCGCACCCCGGTCAGCAGTTTGACCATCTGGTACTGGCAGGTGTTGGTGTCCTGGTATTCGTCGAGCAACAGGTAGCGCAGCCGGTTCTGCCACTTCTCCAGCACCTCGGGATGGTTGCGGAACAGTTCGATCGGCAGGCGGATCAGGTCGTCGAAGTCGACCGCCTGATAGGCGGTCAGCGTCGCCTGGTAGCTCAGGTACACCTGTGCGCAGACCCGGTCCCACTCGGTTTCGGCCAACGTCACCCGCTGCTCGGCCGACTGGAAGTCGTTCTTCCACAGCGAGATCTGCGAGGCGACCTTGCGGATCTCGTCCTTGCTGGTGGTCTTGAGCAGGTCGGCGATGATCTTGCCGGCGTCGTGCGCGTCGAGGATCGAGAACTGTGGTTTGTAGCCCAGGTGCGGCGCTTCCTCGCGCAGGATGCGCATCCCCAGCGAGTGGAAGGTCGACACGGTCAGGCCCTTGGCCTCGGCCGGCGACAGGATCTTGCCGACCCGCTCCATCATCTCGCGCGCCGCCTTGTTGGTGAAGGTGATCGCGGCGATGTTCCGTGCCGAAATGCCGGCGTGGCGCACCAGGTGGGCGATCTTGAAGGTGATCACCCGGGTCTTGCCGCTGCCGGCGCCGGCCAATACCAGCAGCGGGCCGTCCAGATAATGGATGGCGGCGCGTTGCGGCGGATTGAGGTCGGGAGCGCTCATCGGAGGAGGGGGCGATCAACTGTCACGGAGGCCGGGCATTGTAGCACGCGGGCTTGGGGTATCATTTGACTCAGGGCGACGCATAATGCCGGTCGCCGACACTGATTAAGGATAGTCATCCATGGCAAGTTACGCGATTGGCGATATTCAGGGCTGCTTCGAGCCGTTCCAGCAGCTGTTGCGTACCATCGAGTTCAACCCGGGCCGCGACACGCTGTGGCTGACCGGCGACCTAGTCAACCGCGGCCCCGCTTCGCTCGAGGTGCTGCGCTGGGTGATGCGCCACGACGATTGCGTGCAGACCGTGCTCGGCAACCACGACCTGCACCTGCTAGCGATATCCGAGGGCTTCGGCCGCGTCAAGGCCGACGACACGCTGTCGGCGGTGCTCAGCGCGTCCGACGGCAAGCTCCTGTTCGACTGGCTGCGCTGCCAGCCGCTGATGGTGGCCGACCAGGAATTCGCGATGGTGCACGCCGGCTTGATGCCGGACTGGACGATAGGCAAGGCGCTCAGGTTGGCCGAAGAGGTGGAGAGCGAGCTGGCCGGGCCGGGCTTTCGCCGTTTCATGTCGCAGCTGTACGGCAACAAGCCGGTGCGCTGGAGCGACGAGCTGCGCGGCATGGACCGGCTGCGGCTGGTGGTGAACGCGATGACGCGGCTGCGTTACATCAACCGCGACGGCGAGCTCGATCTGTCGTTCAAGGGCGAGCTCGCCAATGCGCCGGCGCATCTGATCCCGTGGTTCGACGCGGCGAACCGGCGCAGCACCACGCTGCCGATCATCTGCGGCCATTGGTCGGCGCTCGGCCTGTATCTGACCGACGAGGTGATGGCGATCGACACCGGCTGCCTGTGGGGCGGCAGCCTTACCGCGGTCAGGCTGGAAGATCGTCAGGCGTTTTCGCTGGCCTGCGTGGCTGAGCGGGAGCTGGCAGTGTAAGGCCGAGGCCGCTCGCCACCTCGGCACGCGCCGCTTCGGCCAGCCGGAAGCGGCTGCAGTCCTCGTCGGAATGCGCCTGCAACGGTTGGCCGAACACCAGCTCGATGGTGCCGGAGGGCATCGTCAGGATGCGGCCGAGCGAGTGGAAGAAGCTGATCTGGTCGATGTAGGCCGGCAGGATGGTCAAGCGGCCGTGCTCGTCGAGGTAGCGTAGCGCCACCGGTTGCACCCGGCTCGACGCCATCCGTGCCGACTCGAACAGCGAGGCCTTGAACGGCAACAGTCCGGTGCCGTCCGTGGTGGTGCCCTCCGGGAATACCGCCATGCAGCTGCCCTGGCTGAGCGAGTGCGCCAGCTGCTCGTTGACGCGGGTGGCGTCGCGGCGGTTGCCGCGGTCGATGAACACCGTGCCGGCGTTCTTGATCATCCAGCCGATCACTGGCCAGCGCCGCAGCTCGCGCTTGGCGACGAAGCGCGACACGGTGACGCTGTTGAGCGCGAAGATGTCCAGCCACGACACATGGTTGGCGACCAACAGCGTATTGTGCGCCAACAGGTCTGGCGCCCTGCCGAGCACCCGGATGTTCATCCCGAGAATGTGGATCAGCTGCGCCGACCAGCGTTGGTTGACCGCCGCGCGGGCGGCGTGGCTGAGCCGGTGGTAGCGGAACGCCAGCAAGCCGAGTCCGCGGAACAGATGGCCGGTCAGCCGGCCAAGCCGGATGACGCGGGTGAGCAACGACGAGGAAGAACGACCGGCCATGCGCGAATCAGTCAGTAATCGGTGAAAAAACAGGCAGCCACTCTAGCACGGCTGGCACAGCGGGCAATAGTAGCTACTGCGCTGACCTTGGCGTAACTGGCGGATCGGTGTGCCGCAGCGGCGGCACGGTTCTTCCTGGCGGGCGTACACAAAGTAGGTCTGCTGGAAGTAGCCCGGCTCACCGCCGGCGCCGACGAAGTCGCGCAGCGTGCTGCCGCCGGCCTCGATCGCGCGCGCCAGTACCATCTTGACGGCGTCGGCGAGGCGCTGGCAGTCCGGGCGGCTAAGCCGGCCGGCGGCGCGGGTCGGGTTGATCCCGGCGTGGAACAGCGCCTCGTTGGCGTAGATATTGCCGACGCCGACCACCAGATGGTTGTCCATGATCGCCTGCTTGATCGCCACGCTGCGGCCCTTCAGCGCCCGGTAGAGGTGCTCGCCGTCGAAGGCGTCGGACAGCGGCTCGGGACCCAGGCTCGCCAGCAGCGGATGCAGCTCGATCGGGCCGATATGCCACAGCACCGCGCCGAAGCGGCGCGGGTCGCGGTAGCGCAGCAACTGGCCGGTCGACAGCTGCCAGTCGACATGGTCGTGTTTTTCCGGTGGCGTGCCGATCGGCACGAAGCGCAGGCTGCCGGACATGCCCAGGTGGACGATCAGCGTGCCGTCGGCGAACTGGAGCAGCAGGTACTTGGCGCGCCGCGTCACCGCCAGCACCTGCTGGCCGGCGAGCCGTTCGGCGAGATCCGGCGGCAGCGGCCAGCGCAGCCGCGGGGTGCGCACCGTGACCCGTTCGATGGTGGTGCCGATCAGCCCCGGCGCAACGCCGCGACGGGTGGTTTCGACTTCCGGCAACTCCGGCATGGAAAATCCCTCTAAATCCCGTGAAAAAGCCCGGCCTGACTCGGGTAGCCGGCAGCGGGCATGCTATTCTACTCGCTGGCGCGAACCGCTGAACCGCACTGGATCACGATGACTTTCTCCCGGATGACACTTTCTCGCACGCTTCCGCTCTTGCTGGTCTGCCTGTTGGCGGGCTGCGCCCATTTCCGGCCGGCGGCACAGGCCGTACCGGCCGCAAGCCGCGAAGAGACCGCCGCCGCCCACGAAGCGGCCGAAGCGAAGGCCAAGGCCGATGCCGAGGCCCGGTTGCCCAAGGTCGAACTGACCGACCAGCTGCTGTTCGGCGTGCTCGCTAGCGAGATCGCCGCGCAACGCGGTGTGCCAGCCAGCTCGGCGCTGACCTATCTGGAGCTGGCGCGCCAGACTCGCGACCCGCGCCTGGCGCAGCGCGCCGCCGAGTTTGCGATGGTGTCCGGCCAGCTGAAGATCGCGACCGATGCCCTGAAGCTGTGGGTCGAACTCGACCCGACCGCGGACGCCGCGCGCGAGCAGCTGTTCATCACGCTGCTGCGTTCCGGCAAGTTGGCCGAAAGCCGGCCGCTGATCGACGACCTGCTGCAGCGCGAGCCGCAGCGCGCCGGGGCGATCTTCATCCAGCTGGCGCGGCTCACCTCGCACCAGGCTGACAAGCAGGGCGGTTTCGCGCTGGTCAGGGAGCTGGCGGCGCGCTACCCCGACCTGCCCGAGGCGCGCTTCGCGCTGATCGCGATCGCCAGCGAGGTCAACGACCAGGCCACCATCGCCGCCGAGTTCGACAGGCTGGCGGTGTTGGCGCCGAAGTGGGACCTGCCAGTGGCCTGGCAGACCGACCGCTTGCGCCGCACCGACCCGAACGGCGCGATCGATTTTCTCAAGCGCGAGCTCGACCGTCGTCCCGACGCCAGTCTCGAGCTGAAGATGGCGTACCCGCGCCTGCTGGTCGGCGCCAAGCGCTTCGACGAGGCGCTGGCGGCGTTCTCCGCGCTGTTGAAGAGCAATCCGAAGAACCCCGACCTGCTGTTCGCCGTCGGCCTGCTGTCCTACCAGCTCAACGATTTCCCGAGTGCCGAGCGCTACCTGAAGGGCGCGCTCGACGCGCATTACCCGGATTCCGACTTCCTGCGCTACACGCTCGGCCAGCTGGCCGAAGACCGCGACCGCCCGGCCGAGGCGACGGGCTGGTTCGAGCAGGTCGGCCAGGGCCCGCAGTTCCTGCCGGCGCAGGCGCGGCTGGCGGAGCTGGAGGCCAAGGACGGCAAGCTCGATCAAGGGCTGGGCCGGCTCGCCGGCCTCGGCAAGACCGCGCAGGAGCGGGCCCAGGTGGCGATCATCGGCGCGCAGATCGCCCGCGAGGTGAAGCAGCCGCAACGCGCCTACCGGGTGCTCAGCGACGCGCTCGCCGCCGCGCCGGGCACGCCGGAATTGTTGTACCAGCGCGCGCTGGTCGCCGACCAGCTCGGCAACATCGGCGGCTCCGAACGCGACCTGAAGGCCTACCTGCACGAAAAGCCGAACGACCCGCAGGGTCTGAACGCGCTCGGCTACACGCTGGTCACCCGTACCACCCGCTACAAGGAGGCGCATGGCTACATCCAGCGCGCGCTGAAGCAGGAGCCGGACAACCCGATGATCCTGGACAGCATGGGCTGGGTGCAGTACAAGCTCGGCCACCTCGACGCGGCGGAGAAATACCTGCAGCGCGCCTTCGCGCTGCTGCCCGACCCGGAAGTGGCCGCCCACCTCGGCGAGGTGCTGTTCAAGCGCGGTCATGCCGCCGAGGCGCGCGCGGTCTGGGCCAAGGGCAAGGCGCTCGACCCGGCTCACGCTGTGCTGAATGACACCATGCACCGCCTGGAGGGCGAATGATCGCCCGCCGTTTTGGCCGCGCGCTGCTGCTGGCCGCGACCCTGCTGCTGGCCGCCTGCGCCACCCAGCAGCCGTTCCAGCCTATCACCGCGCCGGGCCAGGTGCTCGATACGCCGTTCAGCGCCTCCGGCCGGCTGGCGGTGAAGGTCGACGACAAGGGCAGTTACGGCAATTTCGAGTGGCAGCACGCGCCGGCGCGCGACGTGGTGTCGATCACCACCCCGGTCGGCAGTACCGTCGCCCGGCTCACCCGCGATGCCGACGGCGTGGTGCTGGTCGCCGACGGCAAGGAAACCCGTTCGGCCAACGTCGAAGAGCTGACCAGCGAGACGCTAGGCTGGACGCTGCCGCTCGACAACCTGATCTGGTGGATCCGCGGCCAGGCGGCGCCGGGCATCGCCAGCATTCGCCAGCCGGACGGCACGCTGCAACAGCAGGGCTGGACCATCCGCTTCTTCCGCGACGATGGCGACCACGCCAGCCTGGTGCCCAAACGGGTCGAGCTGGCCCGCGAGGGGCTGTCGATCAAGTTGGTCACGCACGCCTGGCAGCAGCCTTGACGCGGCCATTCGGCCAACCTGTTAAACCGATTCTTCCGATCTAGCCCATGAGCCCCGTTTTTCACGCCTTTCCCGCCCCGGCCAAGCTCAACCTGATGCTGAAGGTGACCGGCCGGCGGCCCGACGGCTACCACCTGCTCGAGACGGTGTTCCGCTTCATCGACCTCGCCGACACCGTTGAACTGGCGGTCCGCGACGACGGCGTGATCGAGCTTGAGACGCCGATTCCGGGGGTCGACCCCGAGGCCGACCTGACGGTGCGCGCCGCGCGGGCGCTGCAACAGGCCAGCGGCAGTGGACTCGGCGCCAGCATCCGTTTGACTAAGCGTATCCCGATGGGCGGCGGCCTCGGCGGCGGCAGCTCGGACGCGGCCACCGTGCTGATCGCGCTCAACCGACTGTGGAACACCGGTCTCGCGCGCGAGCAACTGATGGCGCTCGGCCTGCGGCTGGGTGCCGACGTGCCGGTGTTCGTGTTCGGCCAGAACGCCTTCGCCACCGGGGTCGGTGAGGAGCTGACCCCGCTCGATCTGCCGGAAAACTGGTACGTGGTACTGCGCCCGGACGTGCATATTCCAACGGCGGAAATTTTTTCGTCGCCGTTGTTGACAAGGGATTCACCCCCCTCCATAATGCGAACCCTCGAAACAACGCAGCAACGTCAGAACGACTTGCAAGGCGCGGTTCGAAAGATTTACCCGGTGGTGGACCAGGCGCTCAACGAATTGGGTGAATACGGTCCGGCACTGATGACCGGCTCCGGAAGTTGTGTATTTCTGGAGTGCGAGACAAAAGACCAGGCAAGCAAAGTTTTTGAGCAGTTGTCGACGACGTGGCGCGGATTTGTCGCAAAAGGGTTAACTAACCATCCGCTGTTCGACAAAGGCTGACAATCGGTTTACTGGGGAGTCGCCAAGTGGTAAGGCACCGGATTTTGATTCCGGCATTCGTAGGTTCGATCCCTACCTCCCCAGCCAAGAACTTCACATATATTATGAAGTGAATAAAAGCGTGTAAGTTAACCCTTACACGCTTTTTCTTTGTTCACCGACAGGCACGAGAATCATGGCGGCATACGACAGTTTGATGGTCTTTACCGGAACGGCCAATCCGGAACTCGCACAGAATGTGGTCAAGCACCTCGACATTTCGCTCGGACGCGCCGACGTCGGCCGCTTCTCCGACGGTGAGGTAGCGGTGGAGCTGCTGGAAAACGTCCGCGGTCGCGACGTGTTCATCCTGCAGTCGACCTGTAACCCGACCAACGACAACCTGATGGAAATCCTGACCATGGCCGACGCGCTCAAGCGTGCCTCGGCCGGCCGGATCACCGCCGCGATTCCGTACTTCGGCTACGCGCGCCAGGACCGTCGTCCGCGTTCGGCCCGGGTGCCGATTTCGGCCAAACTGGTGGCCAACATGCTGGACACCGCCGGCATCGACCGCGTGCTGACCGTTGACCTGCACGCCGACCAGATCCAGGGCTTCTTCGACATCCCGGTGGACAACGTCTACGCCACCCCGGTGCTGCTCAAAGACATCGTCGCGCAGCGCTTCGAAGACCTGCTGGTGGTCAGCCCGGACATCGGCGGCGTGGTGCGTGCGCGTGCCACCGCCAAGGCGCTGAACGCCGATCTCGCGATCATCGACAAGCGTCGCCCGAAGGCCAATGTGGCCGAAGTGATGAACATCATCGGTGACGTGTCGGGCCGTACCTGCCTGATCATCGACGACATGATCGACACCGCCAACACCCTGTGTAAGGCCGCTTCGGCGCTGAAAGAGCGCGGCGCGGTGAAGGTGGTCGCCTACGCCACCCACGCGGTGTTCTCCGGCCAGGCGGTCGACCGCATTCAGAATTCCGACATCGACCAGGTGGTGGTGACCGATACCATCCCGTTGTCCGCGCAGGCGCGTGCCTGCTCGCGCATCCGCGCCGTATCGATCGCCGGCCTGATGGCCGAGACGCTGCGCCGGATCAACAACGAAGAGTCGGTGTCCTACCTCTTCAACGAGGAACTGGTTTCGACAGGCGCCTGCCTGCCGTAACATCGCTCGCGCTGGTCGCGGCGGAGCGGTGATTTTCAATCGGGGCGGTGATAGCCGCCCGTAAAGGAGTTTTACCATGGCATTCGAACTGATTGCTGCCAAGCGTGCTGAACAGGGCACTGGTGCGAGCCGCCGCCTGCGTCACGCTGGCCAGACCCCGGCGGTTGTTTACGGTGGCGAGAAAGCCCCGGAAGCAGTCACCGTTGACCACAACACCCTGTTCTACGCGCTCAAAGACGAAGCGTTCCACACCAGCGTGATCGACCTGGTGGTTGACGGCGCCAAAGAGCCGGTGCTGGTGCGCGACTTCCAGATGCACCCGTACAAGCAGCAAGTGATGCACATCGACTTCCAGCGCGTGAACCTGAACGAAAAAGTTCACGTGAAAATCGGTCTGCACTACATCAACGCCGACGCATCGCCGGCGGTGAAGCTGCACGGCGGCCGCGTTTCGCACATCCTGAACGAAGTGGAAGTGCGCGCTCTGCCGGGCCAGCTGCCGACCTTCATCGAAGTGGACCTGTCCGCTGTCGTTGGCGGCCAGATCGTTCACCTGTCCGACGTGAAACTGCCGGAAGGCGTGGAAAGCGTTTCGCTGCTGCGCGGCGAAGACCTGGCCATCGCTTCGGTTTCGGGCAAAGTGAAAGCCGCCGAATAAGTCTGCCTCTGGCATGACCCAAGCCCGTTGTGTGCCTCGGCCACAGCGGGCTTTTTCATTGAGCGAGCAAGATGAGTGGGATTCGATTGATCGCCGGCCTGGGCAACCCCGGGCCGGACTATGCGCGTACCCGTCACAACGCTGGTTTCTGGCTGATCGACGAATTGGCGTGGCAGCTGAAGGCCAGTTTCAAGTCGGAGAGCAAGTTCTTCGGCGAGGTGGCGCGCGCCAACACGCCGGCCGGCGAAGTGTGGCTGGTGAAGCCGATGACCTATATGAACCTGTCCGGCCAGGCGGTCGTGGCGCTGGCGCGCTTCTACAAGATCGCCCCGGAAGAGGTGCTAGTGGTGCACGACGAACTCGACCTCGAACCGGGCGTGGCGCGCTACAAGCAGGGCGGCGGCCACGGTGGCCACAACGGGCTGAAGGACATCATCGCCCGGCTCGGTTCGCCGAATTTCTGGCGGCTGCGGCTCGGCATCGGCCACCCGGGCGAGCGCCACGAGGTGGTCAACTTCGTGCTGAAGAAGCCGAGGAGCGAGGAGCAGACGCTGATCGACGACGCGATCCTGCGCGCGCTGGACACGCTGCCGACGGTGCTGAGCGGCGACTTCGCCGGGGCGATGAAGACGCTGCACACGGTGCCGCGCTGAGCTTTGGTCTCGACAGTGGGTCCGGGTCAAGGGCGGCCTGTCATTGGCGATCGAGAATGACGTTAAGCAATTCGTCATTGTCAGGAGCTTCGTCATTGGCAAGCCGCGACACCACCCCGAGCGAGCGGTGCCGCCCGGCAGTGGACGGCGGGCTTTGGCGCGCAAGCTGATATAATTGTTTTTTTACGCGAATTTCCGTCTGCGGGAGCGCGGCCGGCCAGGCTTGGCCGAAGCGCGGCAGCCGGCAGCACAGACCCGTTTCAGAAGGACACCCCATGAGTCTCCAGTGTGGCATCGTCGGCCTGCCGAACGTCGGCAAGTCGACCCTGTTCAACGCCCTGACCAAGGCCGGCATCGAAGCCGCCAACTACCCGTTCTGCACCATCGAGCCGAACGTCGGCATCGTCGAGGTGCCGGATGCCCGCATGGCGCAGCTGAGCGAGATCGTAAAACCGCAGAAGATCCAGCCGGCGATCGTCGAGTTCGTCGACATCGCGGGCCTGGTGGCGGGCGCGTCGAAGGGCGAGGGCCTCGGCAACCAGTTCCTGGCCAACATCCGCGAGACCGACGCGATCGTCAACGTGGTGCGCTGCTTCGACGACGACAATGTGGTGCACGTGGCCGGCCGGGTCGACCCGATTTCCGACATCGAAACCATCATTACCGAACTGGCGCTGGCCGATCTGACGACCGTGGAAAAGGCGATCCTGCGCGACGGCAAGAAGGCGCGTTCGGGCGACAAGGAAGCGATCAAATCGGTGGCGGTACTGGAAAAGGTGCGCGCGCACCTCGACCAGGGGCACCCGGCACGTTCCCTGAAACTCGATGCGGAAGAGCTGGTACTGCTGAAACCGTTCTGCCTGCTGACGATCAAGCCGGCGATGTATGTGGCCAACGTCGCCGAAGACGGCTTCGAAAACAACCCGCACCTGACCCGCTTGCAAGAACTGGCGGCGAAAGAAGGCGCCCCGGTGGTCGCGCTGTGCGCGGCGATCGAGTCGGAAATCGTCGAGCTGGACGAGGCCGACAAGGCCGAGTTTCTGTCCGAGATGGGCTTGGAGGAGCCGGGCCTGAACCGCCTGATCCGCGCCGCCTACAAGCTCTTGGGCCTGCAGACCTACTTCACCGCTGGGGTGAAGGAAGTGCGCGCGTGGACCATCCATGTCGGCGACACCGCGCCGCAGGCGGCCGGCGTGATCCACACCGACTTCGAGCGCGGCTTCATCCGCGCGCAGACCATCGGCTTCGACGACTTCATCGCCTGCGGCGGCGAGGCGAAGGCGAAGGAAGCCGGCAAGATGCGCTCGGAAGGCAAGGAATACGTGGTGAAGGACGGCGACGTGATGAACTTCCTGTTCAATGTCTGAGCGGCAGCTGCTGCGTCACTGGAAAAGCCCGGTATAAACCGGGCTTTTTTCATGGTTCAGCCGATACCGGCAAGAACCAGCCGACAGCGCGGGTTGAGCATGGCGCGGGCCGGCCGATGCGGGCAAAGCCCGGAACTGGGCGCTCGGTTTGGCGGGCTGATGCGGTTCGGTGCCGGGATTCATGACGTTGCTGTCGTGACAAGCCGGATGGGTTGATTGGGAAATGACGTTTCAGAGTGAGTGGCGCCGACTCGGCCAAGGTATTGGGCCCCCCTTCTGACGCTGTGTCTCGGGCCGTATTGGCTTGGGCGCCTGGAAACCCTACCCGCACTGGGGCTGGCGGAATGCCGGACAAGACGCCTGGAGCATCGCTGCTTCCTGTTTGCATCCCACCCTGTTCGCTTGCCGGATGACATAAAACATCCACTCGTCGGCAAGCCGTAATTTCGTCGCCACGGTTCGAGATTTTGAGATAGAGTCACGGGCTGGAAAACGTCTCTTGTCATCGGATCTCGTTGATATGCCTGTGGTTTTTCTTAGAAAAACGCCTTTGGCGTTATTGCTGGCCTCGCTCCTTTTGCTGCTGGCCAGCGCAGGGTGTCACGCCGGGGAGGTGGCGCTCGACGCGTCGCTCAACGAGCAGGTGATCAGCGTGCCGGGAGATGCTGCCCATCCGGTCGCGCTGCAAGCCACGCTGTTCAAACCGAACGGCCCCGGTCCGTTTCCGCTGGTGGTGATGAACCACGGCAAGGATGCGGGCCACCCCGAGCAGCAGCCGCGCTACCGTGCCGCCTACGCGACCCGCTACTTCCTGGCGCGCGGTTACGCGGTGGTGCTGCCGATGCTGCGCGGTTTTGCCGGGTCGGGCGGGCGCTTCGAGCTGCATCATTGCGATCTCGAAGCGGACGGCCAGCAGCAGGCCGCCGACATCCGTGCGGTGATCGACTATATGGCGAAGCAGCCGGGCATCGATGCCCGTCGTATCGTCGTGGCCGGGCAAAGCTTCGGCGGCTGGAACACCCTGGCGGTCGGAACGCTCAACCATCCGGGGGTGCGCGCTCTGGTCAACTTCTCGGGCGGGCTCAACGAGCCGCAATGCGCGTGGTGGGCCTCGCATCTGGCCAGCGCCGCCGGCCATTACGGCGCGGCCACCCGTGTGCCGTCGATCTGGTTCTACGGCGATAACGACAGCATCTTCGCGACCTCCACCTGGCGCAGCATGCACGAGAGCTATACGGCCGCCGGTGGGCAGGCCGAACTGGTGGCGGTCGGCAACTTCATGAACGATTCGCACAATATGCTGGCACGCGCGGAGGGTCTGGCGCTGTGGGCACCCAAGATGGACACCTTCCTGGCGAAGCTCGGCTTGCCGAACCAGATCGTCCATACCCGCTACCTGCCCGCCGCGTTTCCGCCTCCGACCCACTTTGCCGCGATCCAGGATGTCGACGCGGTGCCGCGGCTGGACGAGCAAGGCCGGCAGCGCTACCGCGAGTTTCTCGCCCAGAACCGGCCGCGGGTGTTCGTGATCGGTCAGGACGGGACGGCGGTATCCGTCAGCGGTGGCTACGATCCGCTCAACCGGGCGCTGGCGGCGTGCCAGGAACACTCCAGCCACTGTCATCCCTACGCGGTCGACGACCAGGTGGTGTGGCAGCAGCCGTCGGCGCAGACGCGGACCGCCGCCTTGGCCGATGCCGCTCCGATCGGCAGCTCGGACTAAGCTTGGCCGTCCGCGACAAGGGTCAGTTATGTGATGCAGCAGTGTGGCCGATAGCGACATAGAATGTCATCGATAGGCATTACCAACTGGTCAGATCGTATGCGAGTTGGTAAATTCCGCATCGTTATGTTGTTATCAACACTAATAACTAAAGGCCATATATAAATGAAAAAGCTGCTTGTTTCGCTGGCCCTGCTGGCCACCGCCTCGTCGGCGTTCGCCGCCGACCTGATCGACACCGTGCACCAGCGCGGCACGCTGAAGATCGGCCTGGAAGGCACCTACCCGCCGTTCAACTTCAAGGACAGCAAGCAGCAGCTGACCGGCTTCGACGTCGACGTGATCACCGAAGTGGCCAAGCGCCTGAAGGTGAAGCCGGAATTCACCACCGCCGAATGGAGCGGCCTGCTGGCCGGCCTGCAGGCGGGCAAGTTCGACGTGGTGGTCAATCAGGTGTCGATCACCCCGCAGCGCCAGCAGGTGTTTGACTTCTCGGTGCCGTACACCATCTCCAGCCCGCAGCTGATCGTGCGCAAGAACGAGACGCGCGGCTTCAAGAGCCTGGACGACCTGAAGGGCAAGAAGCTCGGCGTCGGCCAGGGCAGCAACTACGCCGACATGGCGAAGAAGGTCGCCGGCATCGAGGTGAAGACCTACCCGGGCGCGCCGGAATACCTGCAGGACCTGGCCACCGGCCGGCTCGACGCGGCGCTGAATGACAGCCTGCTGATCCCGTTCGCGATCAAGGAATCGAAGCTGCCGGTGAAGGCCGGCGCGCCGGTCGGCGAGACGGTGACGATGGCGATCCCGTTCGCCAAGGGCAACCCGCAGTTCAAGGCCGCGATCGACGGCGCGCTCAACGGCATGAAGGCCGACGGCTCCTTCAAGAAGATCTCGGTGAAGTGGTTCGGCACCGACGTGTCCAAAGCGCCGGTCGCGAAGAAATAAGCGCCGTTTCGCGTTAAAATAGCCACCATTGCCATACGCCCCCGCCCAGTGCGGGGGCGTCGTCTTTGGGGGAGTGCATGGATCATCCGTGGTGGGAACTGGCCGAGCTGGCGTGGCCGGTGTTGCTGAAGGGTACCGGCTACACGCTGGCGTTTGCGGTGGTGTCGATGGTGCTCGGCCTGGCGCTCGGCTTCGTCGTGGCGCTGTTGCGCGTGGCGAAGGTGCCGGTGCTGGCGCGGATCGCCGCGCTGTACGTCAGCCTGATCCGCGGCACGCCGCTGTTGGTGCAGATCTTCGTGATCTACTACGGCCTGCCGAGCGTCGGCATCGAGTTCTCGCCGCTGAGCGCCGGCATCCTGTCGCTGACGCTGAACGTGGCGGCCTACCTGTCCGAGAGCATGCGCGGCGCGATCGCCGGGGTGGCGCGCGGCCAGTGGGACGCCGGCCTGTCGCTGGGCCTCTCCTGGTGGCAGACGATGCGCTTCGTCGTCGCGCCGCAGGCGCTGCGCCTGGCGGTGCCGAGCCTGTCGAACAGCCTGATTTCCTTGATCAAGGACACCTCGCTGGTGTCGGTGATTACCGTCACCGAGCTGATGCTGGCGACCAAGGAGGTGATCGCGCAGACCTTCCAGCCGCTGCCGCTGTATCTGGCTGCCGCCGGGGTGTACTGGCTGCTGTCGGCGAGCTTCGAGCGGCTGCAGAAGCGGGTCGAGCTAAGGCTGGAGCGGGCGCATCAGCGCTGAGGCTACGAACCAGTCCTCAAAGTTACTGCGCGGGCGTGATCTCGGGTTGGGCGGTGCTCGGAATCCTCATGTACTTCAGTACATTCCGGTTCCTGTGCTCCGTCCGCCCCTCGCTGACACCCGCTCGCTACACTTTGAGAACCGGTTTGAAGGTTGGCCGAATCCCGTAATACTGAACGCAAAACGCCCCGTAGCAACGGGGCGTTGTCGTGTCCGGGACGTGCGGCTCAGAGCGGCGCGTACAGCCCGGCGATCTCATCGCGGCAGCGCTCGGTGATCACCTTGCGGCGCAGCTTCAGCGTCGGCGCGAGCTCGCCCGAATCGACGCTCCACGGCTTGTCGAGCAGCGCGAACTTCTTGATGTGTTCCCAGTTGCTGAAGTAGCGATTGAAGCGCTTCACCTCGCGGTCGATCAGCGCCATCACCTTCGGGTTGTGCGCCATCTCGCGGTCGCTGGTGTAGGCGATGCCTTGTTCGGCGTACCATTCCTTCAGCTTGTCGAACAGTGGCACGATCAGCGCGGCGGCGAACTTCTGGCCGTCGCCGACCACCATGATCTGGTCGATAAACGCCGATTCCTTCAGCTTGTTCTCGATCACCTGCGGCGCGATATACTTGCCGTTGCTGGTCTTGAACATTTCCTTCTTGCGGTCGGTGATGCGCAGGTAGCCGCCTTCGAGCACGCCGATGTCGCCGGTGTGCAGCCAGCCGTCACGCAAGGCCTCGGCGGTCAGCTCCGGCTCCTTGTAATAGCCCTGCATCACCACCGGGCCGCGCGCCAGGATTTCGCCGTCGTCGGCGAGGCGGATCTCGACGTTGTCGAGCGGGGTGCCGACGGTGCCGATCCGCACGCCGCGGGCGTTGAACGGGTTGGCGGTCAGTGCCGGCGAGGTCTCGGTCATGCGGTAGCCTTCGCTGACGATCACGCCGCAGGCCCAGAACAGCCGGGCGAGGCGCGGCTGCAGCGCGGCCGAGCCGACGTTGATCGCCTGCAATTCGCCGCCCATCGCGGCGCGCCACTGGCTGAACAGCAGCTTCTTGCGAGCATCAGCTGTTGCGCGGCGAGCGGGCCCGGCGTGGCGTTCGGCTCGTAGCGTTCGGCCAGGGTCAGCGCGCGGCGGTAGATCAGCCGCTGCAGGCCGGACAGTTCCTTCTCCTTGGCGTACAGCTTGTCGTAGACCTTCTCCAGTACGCGTGGCACCGCGCTGAAGGTGTGCGGGTGCACCTCCTGCATCGCCACCGACAGCCCGCCCACCGATGAGAAGTACACGCCGGTGCTGGTGTACAGGTAATAGAGCACGCCGGCGCGCTCGAAGATGTGCGACTGTGGCAGGAACGACAGCGCGCGCTGCGAGCCGTCTAGGGTCTTACAGTGCCGCTCCACCGCCATCACGTCGCTGACCACGTTGCCGTGAGACAGCAGCACGCCCTTGGCGCGGCCGGTGGTGCCGGAGGTGTAGATGATGGTGAAGATGTCGTCGCTCTGGATGCTGTCGCGCCGTTCGGCCAACGTCGCCGGGCCGGCGTCGGCGCCGAGCGCCTCGATCTCGCGCCAGCTTGGCGCGTCGGCGAACTCGGCGAGGCCGTAGATCGGGCAGCTGAACTTGCCGAGCGCCCCTGTCACCTTGCGGGCCAGCGCCGGGCTGCCGGCGAACGCCAGCTTGACCTCGGCATGGGTCAGAATATAGCGTGCATCGTCGAGGGTGACGGTGGGGTAGATCGGCACGCTGATCGCGCCGATCTGCTGCAGCGCCAGGTCGACCACCGTCCAGCCGATCGAGCTGTCGGCGGCGATCGCTACCTTGTCGCCGCGTTCCACCACGAGTTTGATCAGGCCGAGGCTGACCCTGTCGACGCTCTCTGCCATCTCGGCGGTCGACAGCGTCTGCCAGCGGCTGCCGTCGCGGGCGGCGAGGCAGTCGGGGCGCGGTCGGGTGGCCAGCTGGTTGTGCAAGAAATCGAAGGCGCGGTCAAGCTGCATGCGTCGGGGTCCGTTGGGCGAAACCGCCGAACATAGCGACCGGGGCAGGGGCTGTAAAGCCAGTGCGGCGTTTAATGGCGAAAAATCAAGTACATTGGCAGCGTGTTCGCGGCAGATGATGGCCTGTTCGTCGCAATGGAAATGATCATGGAATTTGAATGGGCAGCTTTTGGTCAACTTCCGGTCGGTTTGTTTGACATTAGCCGCCCGCTAGCGAACCAGCGGGAGAAATCGAATGAAATTTGCGACAAGAGCGATCCATGCCGGGCATGACGCCGATCAACACAACCGCGCCGTCATGCCGCCGCTCTACCAGACCTCGGTGTTCGCGCTGCACCATGTCGGCGAAGAGCTGCCGTATTCGTACGCGCGCAGCGGCACGCCGACCCGCGCGGCGCTGGAGGACTGCCTGGCCAGCCTGGAAAACGCCAGCCATGGCCTGGCGTTCGCCAGCGGCATGGCGGCGATCGACGCGGTGCTGCGCGCCAGCCTGAAGCCCGGCGACGCGGTGCTGGCGGTCGCCGACCTGTACGGCGGCGCCTACCGGCTGCTGACCCGGGTGCTGGCCGAGCAGGGCATCGAGGTGCGTTTCGCCGACCTGTCCGATGCCTCGACGTTGGCCGGCCAGCTGTCGGCCAACGTCAAACTGCTGTGGCTGGAGTCGCCGACCAACCCGCTGCTCGGCATCGTCGACATCGCCGCGCTCTCGGCCGAGGCGCACCGCCACGGCGTGGCGGTGGCGGTCGACAACACCTTCGCGACGCCGTACCTGCAGAACCCGCTCGATCTGGGCGCCGACATCGTGGTGCACTCGGCGACCAAGTACCTAGGCGGCCACTCCGACGTGCTGCTGGGCCTGGTGGCGCTCAACGACGAGGCGCGCTATAAGGCGATCCGCTTCATCCAGAACTCCACCGGTGCGGTGCCGGGGCCGCAGGACTGCTTCCTGACCTTGCGCGGCATCAAGACACTGCCGCTCAGGATGGACCGCCACTGCGACAACGCGGAAAAAGTCGCCGCCTTCCTCGAGGCGCACCCGGCTGTCGAGCGGGTGTTCTACCCGGGCCTGCCGGAGTTTCCGGGTCACGCGCTGGCGGCGCGGCAGATGCGGCGCTTCGGCGGCATCGTGTCGATCTACCTCGCGGACGACAGCCGCGAGGCGGCGAGCCGGGTCGCCGAGCGGCTCAAGCTGTTCGCGCTGGCCGAGTCGCTCGGCGGGGTCGAGTCGCTGGTCAACCACTCGGCGACGATGTCGCACGGCTCGGTGCCGGCCGAGCACAAGGCCGCGCTTGGCATCCGCGAAGGGCTGCTGCGCTTGTCGATCGGCATCGAGGACATCGACGACATCCTCGCCGACCTCGCGCAGGCGCTCGGCTGACACCGGCGTCCTGCCTGACGTGACATGTTGGCCGAAGCGCCAGGACGCTTCGGCCTGTTTCATTGATCCGGGACGTCTGGGCGGACCTGCATCTCTTCGAAGACAGCGCGTCTATCGGTCGCGGCCTGGCGGACTTGATGCCGGCCGGGTAGCAAAACACGCTGCCGCGTGCATCCGGCACGGCGGCGGTGCGCCGATGCTAGAATGGCCGCCATGCGATTTTTCCCGACTCATTTCTCCCGCCTGCGCGCCGGCCTGAGCGCCGCGCTCTTCGCCGGCCTCGTCGCCGCCTGCGCCAGTCCCAACTACAACGCGCCGGTGCCGCCCGGTTACTATCGGGTGCAACCGGGCGACACGCTGTTTCGCATCGCCAAGAACAACGGTCGCAGCGTAGCCGAGCTGAGCCGCTGGAACAACCTGGCCAACGCCGCGCAGATCGATGCCGGCAAGGTGCTGCGCGTGGTGCCGCCGGGTGGGGCTTCGACCGCCAAGCCGACTGCGTCGAACGGTTCGGCCAACAAGCCGGCTCCGGCCCCCGTCCCGTCCAAGCCGACCCCGACCCCGACCCCGACTCCGTCCAGGCCGGCGCAGACGCTCTCGCTACAGTGGCCGGTGAAGGGGCCGCTGCTCAAGCACTTCGACGGCGGCACCAGCAAGGGTATCGACATCGGCGGTAGCGCCGGCACGCCGATCCTGGCCGCCGCCGCCGGCAAGGTGGCGTTCGCCGGCACCAATATCCGCGGTTACGGCAATCTGGTGATCGTCCAGCACGATCAGAATTACCTGACCGCCTACGCCAACAACCAGGCCTTGCTGGTGAAGGAAGGCCAACGGGTCAGCCAGGGCCAGAAGATCGCGCTGATGGGCAGCACCGCCGCCGACCGCACCCAGTTGCACTTCGAGCTGCGCTACCAGGGCAAGGCGGTCGATCCGCAGCAGTACCTGCCGTGATTTTTACTTAGAAAACAATAGGCTAGCGGTAAGAATGTCGCTATTCTAGCGACATATCTTAAATTCGACCGAATTCAATTATGGCGAGGCAGCCGTCCACCGCCCTGATCCTGACCACCTATAACTGGCCCGAGGCCTTGCGGCTGTGCCTGCAAAGCATCCAGGCGCAATCCGTGCTGCCCGACGAGGTGATCGTCGCCGACGACGGTTCCGGTCCGGCCACCGCCGAGCTGGTACAGCGCTTCCAGCGTCAGTTCCCGGTGCCGCTGCGCCATGTCTGGCAACCGGACGAGGGCTTCCAGCTGGCCAAGATCCGCAACCGCGCGATCGCCGCCGCCGCCAGTGACTACATCATCCAGATCGACGGCGACCTGCTGCTGCACCCGCGCTTCGTCGAGGACCACCTGTGGGTGCGCCGGCCGGGCGGCTACGTCTGCGGCTCGCGGGTGTCGATGAGTGCAGCGCTGTCGCAGCAGCTGTTGGCGCAGCCACAGCCGCACTGCCCGAGGGCGTGGCACAAGGGGCTGCGCAGTCGGGAGAACGGCCTGCGCCTGCCGCTGCTGCGCGATGCGCTGGCCGGCCGCTACAAGGCGGACCAGCCGGTGCACTTGCGCGGCTGCAATATGGCGTACTGGCGCGACGACATCGTCCGCGTCAACGGCTACAACGAGGGTTGCGTCGGCTGGGGCAAGGAGGATTCGGAGATCTCGGTGCGGCTGAGCAACGCCGGGGTGAAGAAACGCGCGCTGAAGTTCGGCGGGCTGGTGTTCCACATCCATCATCGCGAGGCGTGCAAGCACGCCGAGGCCGAGCAGATAGCGCTGCTGCACGAGGCGATCAAGAGCAGGCAGGTTGAGTGCGCCAAGGGCATCCGGCAGTATCTATAAGCTCACTCCTCCCGATGAAAACGGCCGCCGAATGGCGGCCGTTTGTCGTTATCCGGTCAGGCCGGCAGCGGGGCCGTGCGATGACGGGTCAGCCGGCGGCGGTACCAGAACGTCCCCAGCATCAGTGCGCCGTAGATGCCGTAGCCGGTCAGCGGCGACACCGCGAGGAAGCGTTCGCTGCTCCAGTTCCACGCCATCCAGCTGCGTAGCGCGGTCTCGCCGGTCAGCCCCACTCCCCACATCAGCGTCATCGTCCGTAGCGCCTGCCGCAAGCCCGAGCTCTCCTGCCAGCGGCGATGGAATTCGTCGGCGCGGTCGTCGCCCTCGCGCCGCAGCGTGGCGTGCGCCAGATGGTAGATCAGCGGTCGCTTCGACAGCAGCGAGCCGAGGAACACCAGGCCGATCACGCCGGACAGCAGCGACTCGCGCAATAGCAGCAGCCGCGGGCTGCCGCCGAGCGCGAGTCCCAACAGCGACAGCACGATGCCGCCGAGCGCCAGCGCGCTGATCGGGTCGAGACGGCGGAACCGTGCCAGCTCGACCAGGCTCCACAGTAAGGGCGGGATCGCCGACGCGAGCAGGCCGCCGAACTCGCCCCAGTGGCCGACGGTCAGCCGGTAGGCGAGCCAGGGCAGCGCCAGGTTGACGATCAGGTCGAGCACGAACACGACGCGTTTGGACATGGCGATGGGTTTTCATGAATAGGGTTAAGGTTGGCCGAAACGGCACTTCGGCCAAGCTTGTCCGGATAGCAAAACGGCGCGGACCTAGCCGCGCCGTTGTCGTTTACTGCTTCACGCAGTCGACACCGTACACCCGGCGTCCGTCGCGCTCCTCGGCGATCAGGCCGTGCACGTCGGTCTCGAAGCCCGGCAGTTCGCGGTTGAAGTCCTCGGCGAAGCGCAGGTAGTCGACGATGGTCTTGTTGAACTGCTCGCCTGGCACCAACAGCGGAATGCCCGGCGGGTACGGGGTCAGCATCACCGCGGTGATGCGGCCCTCCAGCCGGTCGATCGCCACCCGCTCGATCTCGCGGTGCGCCATCTTGGCGAACGCGTCGGACGGCTTCATCGCCGGCACCATGTCCGACAGGTAGACTTCGGTGGTCAGGCGGGCGATGTCGTGGCGACGGTAGACGTCGTGGATCTTCTGGCACAGGTCGCGCAGGCCGACCTGCTCGTACTGCGGCTGCTTGGCGACGAATTCCGGCATGATCCGCCACATCGGCTGGTTCTTGTCGTAGTCGTCCTTGAACTGCTGCAAGAGCGAGATCAGCGTGTTCCAGCGGCCCTTGGTGATGCCGATGGTGAACATGATGAAGAAGCTGTAGAGGCCGGTCTTCTCCACCACCACGCCGTGCTCGGACAGGTACTTGGTGACGATCGCCGCCGGGATGCCGTTGTCGGCGAACTGGCCGTCGACGTCCAGGCCCGGGGTGATCAGCGTCGCCTTGATCGGGTCGAGCAGGTTGAAGCCCTCGGCCACCGGGCCGAAGCCGTGCCAGCGCTCGTTGGCGGCCAGCGTCCAGTCGGCCGGGTCGCAGATGCCGTCGTCGGACAGCTTGTCCGGGCCCCACACCTTGAACCACCAGTCCTCGCCGTATTCCTCGTCGACCTTGCGCATCGCGCGGCGGAACTCGAGCGCCTCGACCAGCGATTCCTCGACCAGCGCCTGGCCGCCCGGCTGTTCCATCATCGCCGCGGCGACGTCGCAGCTGGCGATGATCGCGTACTGCGGGCTGGTCGAGGTGTGCATCAGGTACGCCTCGTTGAAACTGTCGGTGTCGAGCTTGCGGCTGACCGGGTCCTGCACCAGGATCTGCGACGCCTGGCTCAAACCGGCCAGCAGCTTGTGCGTCGACTGGGTCGAGAAGATCATCGAGTCCTGGCAGCGCGGCCGGCCCTCGCCGATCGCGTGGAAGTCGCCGTAGAAGTCGTGGAAGGTGGCGTGCGGCAGCCAGGCTTCGTCGAAGTGCAAGGTGTCGACCTCGCCGTCGAGCAGGCCCTTGATCTCCTCGACGTTGTACAGGATGCCGTCGTAGGTCGACTGGGTCAGCGTCAGGATGCGCGGCTTGGCGTTCGGGTTCTTCTCGAGGATCTCGCGTGCGAACGGATTGGCGAGGATCTTCTTCTTGATCGTTTCCGGCTCGAATTCCGACTTCGGGATCGGACCGATGATGCCGTAGTGGTTGCGGGTCGGCATCAGGAACACCGGCACCGCGCCGGTCATCATGATCGCGTGCAGGTTCGACTTGTGGCAGTTGCGGTCGACCAGCACGATGTCGCCGGCGGCGACGGTGCTGTGCCAGACGATCTTGTTGCTGGTCGAGGTGCCGTTGGTGACGAAGAACAAGTGGTCGGCGTTGAAGATGCGCGCGGCGTTGCGCTCGCTTGCGGCCACCGGGCCGGTATGGTCGAGCAGCTGGCCGAGCTCGTCGACCGCGTTGCAGACGTCGGCGCGCAGCATGTTCTCGCCGAAGAACTGGTGAAACATCTGGCCGACCGGGCTCTTCAGGAACGCCACGCCGCCGGAGTGGCCCGGGCAGTGCCAGGAGTAGGAGCCGTCGTACGCGTAGTCGACCAGCGCGCGGAAGAACGGCGGCGCCAGCGTGTCCAGGTACGATTTCGCTTCGCGGATGATGTGGCGGGCGACGAACTCCGGGGTGTCCTCGTGCATGTGGATGAAGCCGTGCAGCTCGCGCAGCACATCGTTCGGGATGTGGCGCGAGGTGCGGGTCTCACCGTACAGATAGAGCGGAATGTCCGGGTTGCGGCGGCGGATCTCGGCGACGAAGGCGCGCAGGTTGGCGAGCGCCTGTTGCGTCTCCTCGGGGGAGCCCGAACCGAATTCTTCGTCGTCGATCGACAGGATGAAGCCGGCGGCGCGGCTCTGCTGCTGGGCGAACGAGGTGATGTCGCCGTAGCTGGTATAGCCGATCACGTCCATACCCTGCGTCTCGATGGCGGCCGCGAGTTCGCGGATGCCGGAGCCGCTGGTGTTTTCGGAACGGAAGTCTTCGTCGATGATGACGAGCGGAAAGTGAAAACGCATACCTGAGTCCTTACTGTCTCGGTGCGCGAGGGGCTAGGTCAACTTACCTGCCTTGGGGCGCTGGGGAGGGGGCGCTTTGCGCCGCGGTGCGTACTGGATGCGTGGTACCCGCGAGAGCGTGGCAATGATGCCCGCTCTCCCTGGCCCGATTCGGCAACCGTCCGCCAGCCGGCCTGGAACTACCCGGAAAAAACGGCGCGTAGTGTAGCCCGTTTGCCGGCCGCGATGTAGTCGGATTGCGTTACAGCGTGTGTCGCGGCGCCGGACGGTGTTATATGGGGGCCGACGCTTCGGCCAGACTCGCGCCGCGCAGTGACGGCAAGCCTGGCCGGAGGCGGCGCTAAGGCGTTGATTTTACGGCGCGGCGGGCGGCTCGTCGACCGACGCGGCCGGCTTGGCGGCCAGCTGTGCCGCCTGTTGCTTTTTGCGTCGCCTTGCCCGGTACAGACCGAGCGCCTTCACCGTCACCGCACCGCCGGTGAGTGCCAACAGCAGCGTCAGCGGCGCGGCGACCAGATACGGGAAGAAACCGATCGCCAGCGCCAGGCCCAGCAGCGACAGGCCGATGGTCAGGAACGACGACGCCTCGCTGGCGTCGACGGTGCGGCTGCCGCGCACCACTGCCCCGACCGCGTCGCCGATCCGCGCCGCCTGGCGTGCCGCCGCCGACGCGCCGGCCACCGCCGAACCGCGCGGCGACTGCGGCAGCAGCACGTCGCGCGGCCGGCGTCGGGTCAGCGTCGGCCGCTGGCGCGGCCCGGCCAGCACCACCTCGGTGGCGTTCTCCAGGTCTTGCAAGAATTTGTCGGCCAGTTGGCCGGCCAGGTCCTCGTCCTCGATCGCCACGTCGATCTCGCGGTTGGCGAGCCAGCTCGACACGTTCAGGTTGGTCGAGCCTATCCGCGCCCAGCGCCCGTCCGCCACTGCGGTCTTGGCGTGGATCATCGAGCCGTTCCATTCGAACACCCGAACCCCGGCCTCCAGCAGTGGCCGGTACAGCGTACGCGACACCGTGGCGATCCAGCCGATGTCGCTGGAGCGCGGCACCAGCAGCCGTACGTCGACGCCGTCGCGCGCGGCGTTCTTCAGCGCGGTCAGATAGGTGCCGGTACCGATGAAGTAGGCGTCGGTCAGCCACAAGGTGCGGCGCGCGAAGCTGGCGATCATCAGGTCGAGCCGCATCACGTTGGCGGTGGCCGGCGTGGTGGCGATCAGGCGCGCCGCCACCGGGCCCGCCTCGGCCGGCGCCTGGCGCGGCCAGTCGTCCGGCAGCGGCGCGCCATCGCTCTCCCAGCTGTCGGCGAACGCCGCGACCGCGTCGGCGACCAGCGGGCCGGCAAAGCGTACCCCGGTGTCGCGCCACGGCGGCAGCTGCCGCGCCGCGTTGCCTTCCCAGGCGCTCGACGCGCACAGCCCGGCGACGAACGCCTCGCGGCCGTCGACCACGATCAGCTTGCGGTGATCGCGGCCGAGCAGGCTTAAGCCGCCGGCCAGCGACGGCGGGTTGAACGCACGCACCTCGCCGCCGGCGGCGACGATCGGCTTGAAGAAGCCGAAGAGGTGTTCCTTCCACGAGCCCAGCCAGTCGTACAGCAGCCGTACCTTCACCCCGGCGGCCGCCCGTTCGGCCAACAGGTCGCGCAGCCGCCGGCCGAAGGCGTTGTTGGCGAAGATATACATCTCGATCAGCACCGATTCTTGTGCCCCGGCGACCGCCGCTTCCCAGGCCGGAAAGTTCTCGGTGCTGTCGAACAACAGCTCGATCCGGTTGCCGTTGATCAGGGGTGCGCCGGCCGACCGTGAGAACGCCTGGTCGGCCAGTTGGCGGATCAGTTCGAGCCTGCTCGAGGCGAGTTCAGTCTTCTGCATGTATATTGTCTGGCAATAATCGCATTGCCCCTGATTTGCCGCGGATTGGATAGTTTGGAAAGCTTTTCCAAGGGGTCGTGTTTTCGAATCTCAATGTCCGAAATTTGGAAATAAAACCGTCAAAAAAGTCTAAGAAATTCTCATAAATTCGGCAAAAAATGCGCGCAAATGCTTGTTTTTAATAGGGTAATGCGCCGCACAAAAAGCGGTTGCGGCTGTACTTGCCTTACCTTTAGAATCGAATCATTCGTTTCACAATTATCAGCAGGTAGAAGGTATGGACAGACAGCGCTGGCTGCAGGGAACCCTGTACAGCCCGGATTTCGAACAGGATAGCTGTGGTTTTGGCTTGATCGCCCAGCTCGACGACAAACCTAGCCATTGGCTGGTGGAGACCGCGATCTCCTCGCTCGCCAAGCTGACCCACCGCGGCGCGGTCGCCGCCGACGGCAAGTCGGGCGACGGCTGTGGCCTGTTGTTCCGCAAGCCGGACGGCTTCCTGCGCGCGGTCGCGCTCGAGGCCGGCATCGGCCTGAAGGCATCGTACGCCGCCGGCCTGGTATTCCACCATCCTGAAGAGGAAGCCGGCAAGCGCAGTCTGCGCCGCCTGAAGGAGTACCTCGAGGCGCAGGAGCTGGAAGTGGCCGGTTTCCGTACCGTGCCGACCGACGTCTCCGCCTGTGGCGACGCGGCGCTGCGCACGCTGCCGGCGATCGCCCAGGTGTTCGTCAACTGTCCGTTCGGCATGGACGAACTGACCTTCCAGCGCCGCCTGTACATGGGCCGCCGTCTGGCCGAGAAGGCCAACAAGGCCGACGACGCCTACTTCTACCTGCCGACGCTGTCGCCGCATACGCTGTCGTATAAGGGCCTGGTCACGCCGGACAACCTGGCGCACTTCTTCCTCGATCTGAAGGACGAACGCTTCGAGTCCAGCCTGGCGGTGTTCCACCAGCGCTTCTCGACCAATACCTGGCCGCAGTGGAAGCTGGCGCAGCCGTTCCGCTTCCTGGCGCACAACGGTGAAATCAACACCGTGCAGGGCAACCGCAGCTGGTCGAAGGCGCGCGAGCAGATCATGCATTCGGCCCACATCGATATGGACGCGGTGCGCCCGATCGTGCAGACCGACGGCTCGGACTCGATGTCGCTCGACAATATGCTCGAAGGCCTGTTGATGGGCGGCATTCCGCTGTTCCGTGCGCTGCGCCTGTTGGTGCCACCGGCCTGGCAGAACGTCGACTCGACCGACAAGGACCTGCGCGCCTTCTATGAATTCAACTCGATGCACATGGAGCCGTGGGACGGTCCGGCCGGCATCGTGCTGACCGACGGCCGCTACGCCGCCTGTCTGCTGGACCGCAACGGCCTGCGTCCGGCGCGCTGGGTGCTGACCCGCGACAATGTGCTGACCATCGCCTCGGAAGTGGGCGTGTGGGACTACAAGCCGGAAGACGTGGTGAAGAAGGGCCGCGTCAAGCCGGGCCAGCTGTTCGCCGCCGACCTCGCCACCGGCGACCTGTTGATGCCGGAAGACATAGACGCGCAGCTGAAGAGTGCCAAGCCATACCGCCAGTGGATCAAGGACAGCGCCCAGTACCTGGAGCTGTCGATCGAGGACGATGCTGGCATCGAGGCTCTTAGCGCCGACGAGCTGCTGCAGCGCCAGAAGCTGTTCAACCTGACCTTCGAAGAGCGCGACCAGATCCTGCGCGTGCTGGCCGAAGATGGCCAGGAAGCGATCGGCTCGATGGGCGACGACACGCCGATGGCGGTGTTGAGCCAGAAAATCCGCTCGCCGTTCGACTACCTGCGCCAGCAGTTCGCGCAGGTGACCAACCCGCCGATCGACCCGATCCGCGAAGCGGTGGTGATGTCGCTGAACACCGTGTTCGGCCCGGAACGCAATATGTTCGAGGAGTCGGCCGAACACGCCAAGCGCCTCGAAGTGCGCAGCCCGGTGCTGTCGCACGAGAAGTTCGTGCGCATTTCCACCCGCCCGGAAGCCCACCTGAAGGCGACCACCTTCGACCTGTGCTACGACCCGCTGGAAACCGATCTCAAGAACGCGATCGAGAAACTGACCCAGCATGTCGCCGACGCGGTGCGCGAAGGCACCGTGGTGGTGCTGCTGTCCGACCGCACCGTCTGCCAGAACCGCCTGCCGATCCACGCGCTGTTCGCCACTGGTGCGGTGCACCATGCGCTGATCGACAGCGGTTTGCGCTGTAAGACCAATATCGTGGTGGAAACCGGTTCCGCGCGCGACCCGCACCAGATCGCCGCGCTGATCGGTTACGGCGCGACCGCGGTCTACCCGTACCTCGCCTACCAGACCATCGTCGACCTGGTGAGCCGCGGCGAAGTGCAGCTGAAGGTCAACGAAGCGCTGCAGCACTACCGCAAGGGCATCAACAAGGGCCTGTTGAAGGTGCTGTCGAAGATGGGCATCTCGACCATCGCCTCGTACCGCGGCTCGCAGCTGTTCGAAGCGGTCGGCGTGCACCCGGAGGTGGTCGAGCTGTGCCTGAAGGGCACGGTGACCCGCATCGCCGGCGCCCACTTCGATGATTTCGAGACCGACCAGAAACAGCTGGCGCGCTTCGCCTTCAACCCGATGCGTCCGCTGTCGCAGGGCGGTCTGCTCAAGTACGTGCACGGCGAGGAATACCACGCCTACAACCCGGACGTGGTGACCGTGCTGCAGAAGGCGGTACAGAACGGCGACTACGACGCGTACAAGACCTACGCGCATCTGGTCAACGAGCGTCCGGTGGCGATGTTCCGCGACCTGATGAAGCTGAAGGACGTCACGCCGATCGCGATCGAGCAGGTCGAGCCGGTCGAGAGCATCCTGAAGCGTTTCGACTCGGCCGGCATGTCGCTCGGTGCGCTGTCGCCGGAGGCGCACGAGGCGCTCGCGACCGCGATGAACCGTCTGGGCGGCCGCTCCAACTCCGGTGAAGGCGGCGAGGACCAGTCGCGCTATGGCACCGAGCGCATGTCCAAGATCAAGCAGGTGGCCTCCGGCCGCTTCGGCGTCACCCCGCATTACCTGGTGAACGCCGAAGTGCTGCAGATCAAGGTGGCACAGGGCGCCAAGCCGGGCGAGGGCGGCCAGCTGCCGGGCGACAAGGTGTCGCCGCTGATCGCCGAGCTGCGCCACTCGAAGCCGGGCATCAGCCTGATTTCGCCGCCGCCGCACCATGACATCTACTCGATCGAAGACCTGGCGCAGCTGATCTTCGACCTGAAACAGGTCAACCCGGAAGCGCTGGTATCGGTGAAGCTGGTGGCCGAGCCGGGTGTCGGCACCATCGCCGCCGGCGTGGCGAAGGCCTACGCCGACCTGATCACCATCTCCGGCTACGACGGTGGTACCGGCGCCTCGCCGCTGACCTCGGTGAAGTACGCCGGCACGCCGTGGGAACTGGGCCTGACCGAGGCGCAGCAGGTGCTGCGCGCCAACGGCCTGCGCGGCCGGGTACGGGTGCAGACCGACGGTGGCCTGAAGACCGGTCTGGACGTGATCAAGGCGGCCATTCTCGGCGCCGAGAGCTTCGGCTTCGGCACCGCACCGATGATCGCGCTCGGTTGCAAATACCTGCGTATCTGCCACCTGAACAACTGTGCGACCGGTGTGGCCACCCAGGAAGTGAAGCTGCGCTCGAAGTACTTCATCGGCCTGCCGGAAATGGTGATGAACTACTTCAAGTTCGTCGCCGAAGAGACGCGCGAGCTGATGGCGCAGCTGGGCGTGCGTACCATGGAAGAGCTGATCGGTCGCCTCGACCTGATCGAGCTGGTCGGCGGCGATACGCCACGCCAGCAGAAACTCGACCTGACCCCGCTGATCTCGCAGGGCCACATCCCGGCGTCCGAGCCGCATTTCTGCGTGTCCGAGCGCAACCCCTCGTTCGACAAGGGTGAGTTGGCCGAACAGATTCTGGTCGACGCGCTGCCGGCGATCGAGAACAAGCAGATGCTGACGCTCGAATACGACATCGAGAACATCCACCGCTCGATCGGCGCGCGCCTGTCCGGCGAGATCGCCAAGCGCCACGGCGCCGCTGGTCTGCCGGACGGCTGCCTGACGGTGAAGTTCAAGGGCTCGGCCGGTCAGAGCTTCGGCGTCTGGAACGCGCAGGGCCTGCAGCTGGAGCTGGAAGGCGACGCTAACGACTACGTCGGCAAGGGCATGGCCGGTGGCCGGGTGGTGATTTATCCACCGAAGGGCGCGAGCTACAAGTCAAACGAGGCGATCATCATCGGTAACACCTGCTTATACGGGGCGACCGGCGGTCAGCTGTACGCGGCCGGCGTGGCCGGCGAACGCTTCGGCGTGCGCAACTCGGGGGCGCTCGCGGTGATCGAGGGCGCCGGTGACCACTGCTGCGAATACATGACCGGCGGCTGCGTGATCTCGCTCGGCGAGACCGGCTACAACTTCGGCGCGGGGATGACCGGCGGTTTCGCTTTCGTCTACGATCCGAGCGAGAAGTTCGCCTACCGCGTCAACAACGAGCTGATCGACATCCAGCTGATCAACGGCGAGGCGATGGGTATGTACCGCGCCTTCCTGCTCGACAAGATCGCCAAGCACGTGGAGCTGACCGGTTCGGAAGCGGCGCGCGCCATGCTGGAGAACTTCGACGACTACGTCGACTACTTCTGGCTGGTGAAACCGAAGGCCGCCAAGCTCGATAGCCTGCTCAAAGACTAAGCCGCGTGATCGCAGGTCGGCCGAGCCCTTGGGGTTCGGCCGACTCGGAGTACAGGCAAGGATAGGAATGACCTCGGCGCGGGCTGGAAGTCCGCGCCGATCACTGGAAGACCACCATGGGTGACGTATTCAAGTTCATGAATCTGCAGCGCAACCCCGGCGACAAGGTTGACGTGGCAGTACGCAAGATCGAATTCAAGGAAATCTACACGCCGCTGGCGAAAGCCGACGCGGCGGAACAGGCTGGGCGTTGCCTGTCCTGTGGCAACCCCTACTGCGAATGGGAATGCCCGGTACACAACTACATCCCGAACTGGCTGAAGCTGGTGCAGGAAGGCCGGCTGTTCGAAGCGGCCGAGATGTCGCACAAGACCAATAGCCTGCCGGAAATCTGCGGCCGGGTCTGCCCGCAGGATCGCCTCTGCGAAGGCGCCTGCACGCTAAATCAGGGCGGCTTCGGCGCGGTGACGATCGGCTCGGTCGAGAAGTACATCACCGACGAGGCGTTCAAGGCCGGCTGGCGGCCGGACATGTCCAAGGTGGTGTGGAGCGACAAGAAGGTCGCGATCATCGGCGCCGGCCCGGCAGGCCTCGGCTGCGCCGACATCCTGGTGCGCAACGGCGTGAAGCCGGTGGTGTTCGACCGCTACGAGGAAATCGGCGGCCTGATCACCTTCGGCATCCCCGAGTTCAAGCTTGAAAAAGACGTGATCAAGACGCGCCGCAAGATCATGGAAGAGATGGGTGTCGAGTTCCGCCTCAACACCGAGATCGGTATCCACGTCAGCATCGACGAGTTGCTGGCCGACTATGACGCGGTGTTCATGGGCATGGGCGCCTACCAGTACATGAAGGGCGGTTTCGACGGCGAGGAACTGCCGGGCGTGCTCGAAGCGTTGCCGTTCTTGATCAACAACGTGCGAAATAGCATGGGCACGTTGCCGGAGGGCGAAGCGCCGCTGTCGATGGAAGGCAAGCGGGTAGTGGTGCTCGGCGGTGGCGACACCGCGATGGACTGCAATCGCACCTCGATCCGCCAGGGCGCTGAGAGCGTGATCTGCGCCTACCGCCGCGACGAAGCGAATATGCCGGGTTCGAAGCGCGAAGTCGCCAACGCCAAGGAAGAGGGCGTCGAGTTCCTGTGGAACCGCCAGCCGCTCGACATCGAGCAGGCCGCTGACGGTTCGCTGCGCCTGAAGTTGGCCGAAACCCGCCTGGGCGTCGCCGACGCGAAAGGCCGTCGCAACGCCGAGGTGGTGCCGGGCTCGGAACAGGTGCTCGAGTGCGATCACGTGATCGTCGCCTTCGGCTTCCAGGTCGAGCGTCAGAGCTGGTTCGATCACGCCAAGGTGGAAACCGACCCGCGCGGCCGTACCATCGCCAAGTCCTGCGGCGAGCACCCGTTCCAGACCAGCAATCCGAAGATCTTCGCCGGTGGCGACCAGGTGCGCGGCGCCGATCTGGTGGTGCGCGCGGTGTTCGAAGGCCGCCAGGCGGCCGAGGGGATGCTCGCCTATCTGGGCGTGTGGTAAACACTGGCGTAAAGAGAACCGTGTAATGTCAAAGCCCACCTGATGTGGGCTTTGTTTTGCCTGTATTGCATGACCCAGTACGGGTCGTTACATGCCATTCATGCCAGCATGATGTGGGTGCTGGCATAATGGGCGGTCACTTCTACGAGAAGCTTTAGATAGTCTTTATGTTGATGATTGTATTTGGCGCTCTGCTGGCGTCTTTTTTGATGGCGGTACTGATTGTCCGCTTCCAGCATGTGCATGCGAGGTTTACCGCTGACAATGATCTGGGCGGTGTACAGAAATTTCATGCCACTCCTGTTCCCCGCATTGGCGGAGTGCCCGTGATGGTCGGCTTGTTAGCTGGGGCCGGATTTGCGGCGCTTAAGTGGCCTAATTCCGAAGCCTGGCTATTGTTGATCTCTGCTCTTCCCGCATTTGGCGCGGGGTTGGTTGAGGACATGACCAAGAAAGTGGGGCCGCTGCCTCGCTTATTGGCCACCTTCGTGGCGGCTTTGCTTGGTTTCTGGTTGCTACGAGCAGGGCTGCACCGGCTGGGTATTCCAGGTCTTGACGACATGCTCAGCCAGTACTGGTTGCTCTCGCTGCTGTTTACGATTGTTGCAGTGGGGGGGGTCGCACATGCTGTCAACATCATCGATGGGTACAACGGTCTGGCTGGCGTGGTGGCAATCTTCATTTTCCTCGCCTTGGCGTATGTCAGCTTCAAGGTGGGCGACACGGTGCTGTGGGGAATGAGCATGGCGGCCATCGGAGCCATCTTGGGATTCCTGTTGCTCAATTTCCCTCGTGGCATGATCTTTTTCGGCGATGGTGGCGCCTACGTCGTCGGTTTCCTGATCGCCGAAATTTCTGTGCTGCTGGTGACCCGTCACCCGCAAGTATCCCCTTGGTTCCCGCTGTTGCTGGTGATTTACCCTGTGTTCGAGACCCTGTTCTCGATCTATCGTAAGAAATTTCTGCGGAATATGTCCCCAGGTATGCCGGATGGTTTGCACCTGCATATGTTGGTCTATAAACGTTTGGTGCGTTGGATGGTCGGTTCTCGAGAAGCCCGCCATATGACCCACCGCAACAGTCTGACGTCCCCCTACTTATGGGCGCTCACCTCGCTCGCCGTAGTGCCAGCTACCCTGTTCTGGGACAACACCACCGCGCTGGTTGGTTTTGTCGTGTTGTTCGTGCTGGCCTACATCGGCCTGTACCGGATGATCATCCGCTTCCGGACGCCGGGCTGGCTGGTGTTGCGCAAGCAGCGCAAGCACTGATTGCCCGTTTCCCCTTGACCGCAGCCGGCCGTGTGCCGGCTGCTTGCATTTCGGCCAACCTTGCCTTGACCCCATCGTCTTGAAATCGGCGCCTGGCCGCCCCATCTGACTTTGCATTGCCGATGTCCGGCCAGCTCTTGAAAACCCCCCGAGCTGTCCCTATTATTAGCACTCGATACCGGAGAGTGCTAAAGCACCCGGTCAATCCGCTGATTTGATTGAGCTTTCATTCTCAACGCCAACGCTTATTTGGAGAGATCAATGGCAATTCGTCCTTTGCACGACCGCGTGGTTATCAAGCGTCTGGAAGCTGAAGAAAAAACTGCTTCCGGCATCGTTCTTCCTGGCGCCGCCGCCGAGAAGCCGGACATGGGCCAAGTGCTCGCCGTCGGCAACGGCAAGATCCTGGACAACGGTGAACGCCGCGCTCTCGACCTGAAAGTGGGCGACAAGGTGATCTTCGGCAAGTACTCCGGCCAGACCGTCAAGGTCGACGGCGAGGAAGTACTGGTGATGCGCGAAGAAGACGTGATGGGCATCGTGGAATAAGCCACGCCCCGCGCAGCACGATCAACCGAATACAGAATTTGGAGAGCAGCAATGGCAGCTAAAGACGTTAAGTTTGGTGATTCCGCCCGTCAACGCATGGTCGCTGGCGTCAATGTCCTGGCCGATGCGGTCAAGGTGACCCTGGGCCCGAAAGGTCGCAACGTGGTGCTGGACCGCTCGTTCGGCGCGCCGACCATCACCAAGGACGGCGTATCGGTCGCCAAGGAAATCGAACTGAAGGACAAGTTCGAGAACATGGGCGCGCAGATGGTCAAGGAAGTCGCGTCGAAGACCTCCGACGTGGCCGGTGACGGTACCACCACCGCGACCGTGCTGGCGCAAGCCATCGTGCAGGAAGGCATGAAGTACGTGACCGCCGGCATGAACCCGATGGACCTGAAGCGCGGCATCGACAAGTCGGTGATCGCCCTGGTCGAAGAGCTGAAGAAGATCGCCAAGCCATGTGCGACGTCGAAAGAAATCGCCCAGGTCGGCTCGATTTCGGCCAACTCCGATGAAGACATCGGCGAAATCATCGCCAACGCGATGGAAAAAGTCGGCAAGGAAGGCGTGATCACCGTCGAAGACGGCAAGTCGCTGCAGAACGAGCTGGACGTCGTCGAAGGCATGCAGTTCGACCGCGGTTATCTGTCGCCGTACTTCATCAACAATCAGGAAAAGCAGATCGCTCAGCTCGACAACCCGTTCGTGCTGCTGTTCGACAAGAAGATCTCGAACATCCGCGACCTGCTGCCGGTACTGGAGCAGGTGGCCAAGTCCGGCCGTCCGCTGTTGATCATCGCCGAAGACGTTGAAGGCGAAGCGCTGGCGACCCTGGTGGTCAACAACATCCGCGGCATCCTGAAGACCGTGGCCGTCAAGGCTCCGGGCTTCGGCGACCGTCGCAAGGCGATGCTGCAAGACATCGCGACCCTGACCGGTGGTGTGGTGATCGCCGAGGAAGTCGGCCTGACCCTGGAAAAAGCCACTCTGGAAGACCTGGGCCAAGCCAAGCGCGTCGAAATCGGCAAGGAAAACACCATCATCATCGACGGCGCCGGTGCGGCCGATGCGATTACCGCTCGTGTTGGCGAGATCCGTCGCCAGATCGAAGAAGCGACCAGCGACTACGACCGTGAGAAGCTGCAGGAACGCGTGGCCAAGCTGGCAGGCGGCGTGGCGGTGATCAAGGTCGGTGCCGCGACCGAAGTCGAAATGAAAGAGAAGAAGGCCCGTGTCGAAGACGCGCTGCACGCGACCCGTGCCGCCGTTGAAGAAGGCGTGGTGCCTGGCGGTGGCGTGGCGCTGCTGCGCGCCCGTGCGACGCTGGAAACCCTGAAAGGCTCCAACACCGATCAGGACGCTGGCATCAAGATCGTACTGAAAGCGATCGAAGCGCCGCTGCGCCAGATCGTCCAGAACGCCGGCGACGAGCCGAGCGTGGTGGTGGCCAAGGTGCTGGAAGGCAAGGGCAACTTCGGCTTCAACGCCGGTACTGGCGAGTACGGCGACATGATCGAAATGGGCGTGCTGGACCCGGCCAAGGTGACCCGCACCGCGCTGCAGAACGCCTCGTCGATCGCCGGCCTGATGCTGACCACCGACGCGATGGTTGCCGAACTGCCGGAAGACAAGTCGGCGATGCCGGACATGGGTGGCATGGGCGGCATGGGTGGCATGGGCGGCATGATGTAATCAGCCGTTCGGCCAACCCGCCGATCGAAAACCCCGCGGTACGCCGCGGGGTTTTTTCATGCCCGTGCGTCGCGTGCGACAATGCGGCCATTGCGATAAGGAGCCGATCATGCAACTGACCGAACTGACCCATCTGCTCGACGCCAAGCTCGAGCCCTGGCGTTTCAAGGATTACGCGCCGAACGGCCTGCAGGTGGAAGGCCGCGCCGAGGTGCGCAAGGTGCTGACCGGCACCACCGCCTCGCAGGCGCTGATCGACGCGGCGATCGCCGAAGGGGCCGACGCGATCCTGGTCCATCACGGCTATTTCTGGAAAAACGAGGACGCACGGATTACCGGCATCAAGCGGAAGCGGATCAAGGCGTTGCTCGAGCACGACATCAGCCTGATCGCGTATCACCTGCCGCTCGACGCCCACCCGACGCTCGGCAACAACGCCACCCTGGCCGAAAGACTGGGCCTGCAGGTGGAAGGGCAGGCCGGCGAGCAAGGCTTGCTCTGGTACGGCCGTACCGCCGTGCCGACCGATGCGCAGCAACTTGCCGAGACGGTCGGTCAGGTGCTGGCACGCCAGCCGCTGTTGCTCGGCAATCCGGCGCGGCGGGTCGAGCGGGTGTTCTGGTGTACCGGTGGCGCGCAGGGCTTCTTTGACGAGGCGATCGCCGCTGGTGCCGATGCCTTCATTACCGGCGAGGTCTCGGAGCAGAACTATCATGTCGCGGAGGAGTGCGGTGTCGCCTTCCTCGCCGCCGGCCACCACGCGACCGAGCGTTACGGCGTGCGGGCGCTCGGCGACTGGTTGGCGGCAGAGACGGGGCTCGCGGTGGTGCATGCCGAATTGGCCAATCCGGTGTAATGGCGTAGTTTTTTGGCCGGTTCGGCACTTTATTTAGACAACATCTTCAAGTCCATACTGGTAATCGGGTAAAATTGGCAGGTTTATATGCTCGGTTTCCAAGTTTGGGGATGGCTGAAAATGAGTGAAAAGCAAGTGGATACGGGACGCCGCCGGTTTCTAACGGTGGCAACCAGCGCGGTCGGGGGTGTGGCCGTCGCGGGGGTGGCGACGCCGTTTCTGATGAGCTTCTTCCCGTCGGAACGGGCCAAAGCGGCCGGCGCCCCGGTGGAAGTGGACATCAGCAAGATCGAGCCGGGCCAGAAGATCAACGTGGAATGGCGCGGCAAGCCGGTGTGGCTGCTCAACCGTACCCCGGAACAGGTGAAGAACCTGCCGAAGAACGACGATCGTCTGGTCGACCCGAAGTCCGAGGTCGATCAACAGCCGAAGTACTGCCAGAACGAGACCCGTTCGATCAAGCCTGGGCTGCTGGTCGCCGTGGGCATCTGTACCCACCTGGGCTGTTCGCCGACCTTCCGTCCCGACCTCGCGCCGGCGGATCTGGGCCCGCTCTGGCTCGGCGGCTTCTACTGCCCGTGCCACGGCTCCAAGTTCGACCTGGCCGCCCGCGTGTTCCAGGGCGTGCCGGCTCCGAAGAACCTTGAAATCCCGCCGCACAAGTATCTGTCGGACTCGCGTCTGCTGATCGGCGAAGACAAATAAAGGCTGAGGGCGAACTCAATGAGCAGCAAAGGACAAACCATTCTCAACTGGATCGACGAGCGCTTCCCGCTGACGTCCACGTTGAAGGCCCACGTGACCGAGTACTACGCACCGAAGAACTTCAACTTCTGGTACTTCTTCGGTTCGTTGGCGATGCTGGTGCTGGTGCTCCAGATCGTCACCGGCATCTTCCTGACGATGAACTACAAGCCGGACGGCACGCTCAACGGCGCCGGCCTGCCGGTGGCGTTCGCGTCGATCGAGTACATCATGCGCGACGTGGCCGGTGGCTGGATCATCCGCTACATGCACTCGACCGGTGCCTCGATGTTCTTTGTCGTGGTCTACCTGCACATGTTCCGCGGCCTGATCTACGGCTCGTACAAGCAGCCGCGCGAGCTGATCTGGGTGTTCGGCTCGCTGATCTTCCTGTGCCTGATGGCCGAAGCGTTCATGGGCTATTTACTGCCGTGGGGCCAGATGTCGTTCTGGGGCGCGCAGGTGATCGTGAACCTGTTCGGCTCGATCCCTGTGATCGGCCCGGACCTGTCGATCTGGATCCGTGGCGACTTCGTCGTATCCGACGCCACCCTGAACCGCTTCTTCGCACTGCACGTGATCGCGGTGCCGCTGGTGCTGTTGGCGCTGGTGGTGGCCCACCTAGTGGCGCTGCACGAAGTCGGCTCGAACAACCCGGACGGCGTCGAGATCAAGAAGCACAAGGACCCGGCAACCGGCATCCCGCTCGATGGCATCCCGTTCCACCCGTACTACACCGTGAAGGACATCGTCGGTGTCGCGGTATTCCTGGTGGTGTTCTCTGCGATCGTGTTCTTCGCGCCGGAAATGGGCGGCTTCTTCCTCGAGCATCCCAACTTCGACCCGGCCGATCCGCTGAAGACCCCGCCGCATATTGCGCCGGTCTGGTACTTCACGCCGTTCTACGCGATCCTGCGCGCGATCCCGTCGTTCCTCGGTACCCAGGTATGGGGCGTGCTCGGCATGGGTGCCTCCGTGGTGGTGATCGCACTGTTGCCGTGGCTCGACAAGTCGCCGGTCAAGTCGGTGCGCTACCGCAGTTCGAAGTTCAAGATCATGTTGACGCTGTTCATCATCAGCTTCATCGGCCTGGGCATCCTCGGCGCGCTGCCGCCGACCGCCAGCCGGACGCTGATCTCACAGGTCTTCTCGTTCGTCTACTTCGCGTTCTTCTTCGGCATGCCGTTCTACACCAAGAACGACGTCGGCAGCACCCCGGTGCCGGACCGTGTCACCGACACCAATGCCCGTCGCCAGCTCACCTTCGTGATCCTGGTGGCAGTGGCCGTGATTGGCGCGACGCTGTTCGCCAAGCTTGTGTAAACGAAGGGATGACCGATATGAAAACCAAGATTCGTCATCTGCTCGCGGTCGCCGCGCTGATCCTGCCGGTGGCGGTGCACGCCGCCGAGGAAGGCCCGGCACTGGAGAAGGCCCCGATCAATATCCAGGACACCGAGAGCCTGCAGCGCGGCGCGCAGACATTCCTCAACTACTGCCTGTCCTGCCACTCGGCCAGCATGATGCGCTACAACCGCCTGATGGACATCGGCCTGACCGAACAGCAGGTCAAGGACAACCTGCTGCCGGACGGCGCCAAGATCGGCGACCAGATGACCGTGTCGATGACCAAGAAGGACGCCAAGACCTGGCTGGATAACACCCCGCCGGATCTGTCGCTGACCGCGCGCTCGCGTGGCGCCGACTGGCTGTACACCTACCTGCGCGGCTTCTACCGCGATCCGAGCCGTCCGACCGGCTGGAACAACCTGGTGTTCGACAAGGTCGCGATGCCGCACGTGCTGTGGGAGCTGCAGGGCGAACAGGTGCTGAAGACCGAGAAGGGCGCCGACGGCCACGAGATCAAGAAGCTGGAACTGGTGAAGCAGGGGACGCTGACCAAGATCGTCGACGGCAAGGCCAACACGCTCGACTACGATCGTCGCGTCGCCGACCTGACCAACTACCTGGTGTTCATGAGCGAGCCGGCCCAGGTTACCCGTCACCAGATCGGCTACGTGGTGCTGATGTTCCTCGGCCTGCTGCTGTTGCCGCTGACCTACTTCCTGAAGAAGGAATACTGGAAAGACATTCACTAAGCTTGGCCGAAGCGGTCGCACCGAAAGGCGGGGAAATTTTCCCGCCTTTTTTGCATTCTGGCGCGGCGCTCGGCGGTCCTGGCCACTGTGCGGTGGGGAGGACTGAGGCGGAGCCGGTTGCCGTACGTCTGGGTTCGCCGGTTTTTGTCGCACCGCGCTAGCGCCGTTTTTCCTTGTTCGTCAAGGGTTTGCCCGCCAAAACTGGCAATGCAGGGTGCGCAGATGCTACAATCGCACGGTTTAACGATTGCCATTTCCAGGGATAAAATACCGCCATGATGACTTTGTACTCCGGGATTACCTGCCCGTTCAGCCAGCGCTGCCGTATCGTCCTGTTTGAAAAGGGCATGGATTTCGAGATCATCGACGTCGACATCCACAACAAGCCGGAAGATCTCGCGGTGATGAACCCGTACAACGAGGTACCGGTGCTGGTCGAACGCGATCTGATCCTGCACGAATCCAACATCATCAACGAGTACATCGACGAGCGTTTCCCGCACCCGCAGCTGATGCCGGCCGACCCGGTGATGCGCGCCCGTGCCCGGCTGTTCCTGTTCCGCTTCGAGCAGGAGCTGTTCGTGCACGTCAAGACGCTGGAAGGCGGCGCCACCGGCAAGGAAGCCAACAAGGCGCGCGAAGCGATCCGCGAAGGCCTGACCATGATCGCGCCGATCTTCACCAAGCAGAAGTTCATGCTCGGCGACGACTTCTCGATGATCGACGTGGCGATCGCACCGCTGATGTGGCGCCTCGAGCACTACGGCATCGACCTGGGCAAGGCGTCGGCGCCGATCCTGAAGTACGCGGAACGGATCTTCCAGCGCCAGGCGTTCATCGACTCGCTGACCCCGGCCGAAAAGGCGATGCGCAAGTAAGGAGCGGTCATGTCCAGCAGTACCAAACCGTATCTGGTTCGCGCGCTGTACGAATGGTGCTGCGACAACGGCCACACCCCGTACGCGGTGGTGTGGGTCGACGAGCACACCGACGTGCCGCGCGAGTTCGTGAAGAACAACGAGATCGTGCTGAATATCGGCCCGGGCGCCACCAAGAACCTGCACATCGACAACCAGTGGCTGTCGTTCTCGGCGCGCTTCGGCGGCGTGGCACGCGAGATCTGGGTGCCGATCGGCAACGTGATGTCGGTGTTCGCTCGCGAAACCGGCGAGGGGATGGGCTTCGAGGTCGAGAAGACCGAGCCGGCGCCGGCGCACGAGCCGGTGGCGCTGAAACCGGTCGTGTCGGTGCCGCATGCGCCTACGCCGGACGGCGACCCGCCGCCGCGTCCGAGTGGCCGCCCGTCGCTGCGCATCGTCAAGTAGATCGCCCATTCGGCCAAACCGCTAACCCGCCATCGGCGGGTTTTTCATACTGGCCGGCCGGCGCGTCGAACCCGTCAGTCCGGGATCGATGCCATGAACACAGTTATCGACGTTCCGATCGTCTGAGCCGCTCGGGACGGCAATCTTGATGGAGAGTGTTATGAACGAAACCCAGTTGATCCAGTCGCTGCAGGAGCGCGGCCTGGTCGCGCAGACCACCGACGCCGAAGCGCTCGACGCGCTGTTGGCCGAAAAGTCGGTGACGCTGTATTGCGGCTTCGATCCGACCGCCGACAGCCTGCACCTGGGCCATTTGGTACCGTTGCTGACGCTCAAGCGCTTCCAGCTGGCCGGGCACCGCCCGATCGCGCTGGTCGGCGGCGCCACCGGCATGATCGGCGACCCGAGCTTCAAGGCCGCCGAGCGCAAGCTCAACACCCCGGACGTGATCGCCGGCTGGGTCGACAAGATCCGCGGCCAGGTCGAGCCGTTCCTGTCGTTCGAGGGCGACAATGCCGCGATCGTCGATAACAACTACGCTTGGTTCGGCCAGATCAATGTGCTCGACTTCCTGCGCGACGTCGGTAAGCATTTCTCGGTCAACGCGATGATCAACAAGGAAGCGGTCAAGCAGCGCATCAGCCGCGACGATTCCGGTATCTCGTTTACCGAGTTCTCGTACAGCCTGCTGCAGGGCTACGATTTCGCCGAGCTGAACCGCCGTTACGGTTGCCAGTTGCAGATCGGCGGTTCCGACCAGTGGGGCAATATCACCGCCGGCATCGACCTGACCCGCCGCCAGAACCAGCAACAGGTGTTCGGTTTGACTCTGCCGCTGGTGACCAAGTCGGACGGCACCAAATTCGGCAAGACCGAGAGTGGCGCGGTGTGGCTCGACCCGAAGAAGACCTCGCCGTACAAGTTCTACCAGTTCTGGCTCGGCACCTCCGACGCCGACGTGTACCGCTTCATGAAGTTCTTCACCTTCATGCCGCTGACCGAAATCAACGCGATCGAGGCGGCCGATAAGGCCAGCGGAGCCAAGCCGGAAGCGCAGCGCATCCTCGCCGAGAAGGCCACCGAGCTGGTGCATGGCCGCGATGCGGTGGTGGCGGCACAGCGCATCAGCCAGAGCCTGTTCTCGGAAGACCAGGGCTCGCTGACCGAAGGCGACTTCGAGCAGCTGGCGCTCGACGGTCTGCCGACCGTGACGCTGTCGCGCGAGCACGGCAGCCTGATCGATGCGTTGGTGGCCGGCGAGTTGGCGACCTCGAAGAGCCAGGCGCGCGGTTTCATCGAAAGCGGCGCGGCGGTGGTGAACGGCGCCAAGGTCACCGAGCTTGCCTACGCGATGGGCGACGCCGATCGACGTTTCGGCCGCTACACGCTGCTGCGCCGCGGCAAGAAGAACCATTGCCTGGTGATCTGGCACTGAGGCGTACCCGCCCGATCGCCTGTTCGGCCAACCTTGCCGCTTGGCCGAAACTCACAAAACGCGCCGTCTTGGCGCGTTTTTGTTCTTATTGCTCGCCGTGGTCCGGGTCTGCCTCCGCGGGGTGTCGCACACCGAACGAGGTGGCAAGCATTGGCCGAAGCCGCCAAAGAAAAAGCGGGGCACCGAAGTGCCCCGAGAAGACAGCCCCACAACTCCTTTGTGCGCAGCGCGCTTATTCCACCCGCTCGCCGTGCAGTACCACGTCCAGCCCTTCGCGCTCTTGTTCTTCGTTGACGCGCAGGCCGATCACCAGGTCGATCAGTTTCAGCAGGACCGCGGTGACGATGCCGCAGTACACCAGGGTGACCACCACGCCCAGCGCCTGAATCGCCAGGCTGCCGTCGGCGCCGCCGATCTCCTTCACCGCGAACACGCCGGTCAACAGCGCGCCGATGATCCCGCCCACGCCATGCACGCCGAACGCGTCCAGCGAGTCGTCGTACTTCAGCGCGTGTTTCAGGCTGGTGGCGCTCCAGAAGCACACCACGCCGGCGATCAGGCCGATCGCGAGTGCGCCCTTGATGTCGACGAAGCCGGCGGCCGGGGTGATCGCGACCAGACCGGCGACCGCGCCGGAGGCGATGCCCAGCACCGACGGTTTGCCCTTGCTCAGCCATTCGGCAAACATCCAGCCCAGCGCGGCGATGCCGGTGGCGACCTGGGTGGCGAGCATCGCCATGCCGGCACGGCCGTCGGCGGCGGCGGCGGAGCCGGCGTTGAAACCGAACCAGCCCACCCACAGCATCGACGCGCCAATGATGGTCAGCACCAGGTTGTGCGGCGCCATCACCTCACGGCCGTAGCCGGTGCGCTTGCCGAGCATCAGCGCGCAGACCAGGCCGGCGACGCCGGCGTTGATGTGCACCACGGTGCCGCCGGCGAAGTCGAGCACGCCCTTGCCGGCCATCCAGCCGTTCGGCGCCCACACCCAGTGCGCCACCGGCACGTACACCGCCAGCGACCACAGCGCCATGAACACCAGCATCGCCGAGAACTTCATCCGCTCGGCAAACGCGCCGGCGATCAGCGCCGGGGTGATGATCGCGAAGGTCATCTGGAACATCATGAACACCGACTCGGGGATGGTCGTCGCCAGCGGGTGCACGGTCAGCTTGCCGGCGTCCTTCAGGTAGGCCATGCCGTTCATCAGTGCCCGGCTGACGCCGCCGAGATACGGCGAGCCGTCGGTGAACGCCAGGCTGTAGCCGATCACGGTCCACAGCACGGTGACCAGCGCGCAGATCGCGAAGCTCTGCATCAGCGTGGCGAGCACGTTCTTCTTGCGCACCATGCCGCCGTAGAACAGCGCCAGGCCCGGGATGGTCATGAACAGCACCAGCGCGGTCGAGGTCAGCATCCAGGCGGTGTCGCCGGCGCTGATGGTCTTGGCGTCGACCAGCATAGGCATGGTCGGGGTGTCGGCCAGGGCCGGGATGGCTGCGAGCAGCAGCGGGAGCAAGGCGAGAGATTTTTTCATGATGGGTTCCCCGTCTGTTCTTGTCGTTACACAGCGCTAGCGCCGGTCTCGCCGGTGCGGATGCGGATCACTTGTTCCAGATCGACCACGAAGATCTTGCCGTCGCCGATCTTGCCGGTACGGGCGGCGTTCTCGATGGTCTCCAGCACCTGGTCGAGCAGGCTGTCCTCGATCGCGATGTCGAGCTTGATCTTGGGCAGGAAGTCGACCACGTACTCCGCGCCGCGGTACAGCTCGGTGTGGCCCTTCTGCCGGCCGAAGCCCTTGACCTCGGTGACAGTGATGCCCTGGATGCCGATGGCCGACAGGGCCTCGCGCACTTCGTCCAGTTTGAACGGCTTGATAATGGAGGTAACCAGTTTCATGACGGCTCCTTTCGAGCGAAGAATTCGGTGTTCCCGATGATCTCTAAGCGATAACTGTGCCAGCCGCTGTGCAGTGCAAAAAATGCGCCCAAGCGGGGCGCAAGCGGAGCGTTCGGCCGGGGTGTGCCCTGAATGCAGGCATGATGGCTTCGTCATGGCACCAGACTGGTGCAAGCTATGTTGCAACCGCACGTAGGCGTCACGTGTCAAAATAGAGCACGGCCGAACGCACGATGCGGACGGCTTTTTTGCTACACTCAATGAGTCATTCAATGACATAGGCAAGGAGAGAGCCGATGCTCAGCCAGAAACTGTTCGATGAAATCAGCGCCAAGATCAGCGAGACGCTCGCGGCCAGCCCGGCCAAGGACCTGGAAAAGAACGTCAAGGCGATGATGGCCTCCACCTTCAACCGGATGGATCTGGTCACCCGCGAGGAATTCGACGTGCAGCAGGAAGTCCTGGTGCGTACCCGTGAAAAGCTCGAGGCGCTGGAAACGCGTCTGGCCGAGCTGGAAGCGCAGGTGTTCCCGGACAAGGCCGCCGAACTCGAGGCCGTCCAGGCCGCCCAGGGTCATTCCTGAGCGCATGTCGCTCTCGGTCGTTTACAGCCGCGCGCTCGCCGGCCTCGATGCCCCGCCGGTGCTGGTGGAAGTCCACCTCGCCAATGGCCTGCCGGCGTTCAATATCGTCGGCCTGCCTGATACCGAGGTGAAGGAGAGCCGCGACCGGGTGCGGGCGGCGATCCTGACCTCCGGCTTCGAATTCCCGGCCAAGAAGGTCACGGTCAACCTGGCGCCGGCCGACCTGCCGAAGGAGTCGGGCCGCTTCGACCTGCCGATCGCGATCGGCGTGCTGGCCGCGTCGGGCCAGATCGACGCCAGCCGGCTGGAGAAGTTTGAATTGGCCGGTGAACTGGGGCTGACCGGTGCACTGCGCCCGGTGCGCGGTGCGCTGGCGATGGTCTGGCAGGCGAAGCAGGCCGGCCGGGCGTTTATCCTGCCGCCCGACAGCGCCGCCGAGGCGGCCTGGGTCAGCGAGGCCACCGTCCATCCGGCCGACAGCCTGGCGGCGGTCTGCGCACACCTGAACGGTTTAACGGCCTTGCCGGTGCAGCAGCGTGGCGAGAGCAGCGCCGAACTGTTTTACCCGGATCTCGCCGACGTGAAGGGCCAAGGCACCGCGCGGCGCGCGCTGGAGCTGGCTGCGGCCGGCGGCCACAGCCTGCTGCTGGTCGGTCCGCCCGGCACCGGCAAATCGATGCTGGCGGCCCGGCTGCCCGGCATCCTGCCGCCGTTGGCCGAACACGAGGCGCTGGAGAGCGCGGCGATCCGTTCGCTGTCGCACGGCGGCGTCGCCGCGGACACGCTGGCGGTGCGGCCGTTTCGCTCGCCGCATCATTCGGCGTCGGCGGTGGCGCTGGTCGGCGGCGGCTCCGACCCGCGTCCCGGCGAGATCAGCTTGGCGCACCACGGCGTGCTGTTTCTCGACGAACTGCCCGAATTCGACCGCAAGGTGCTGGAGGTGCTGCGCGAGCCGCTCGAGAGCGGCGAGATCCACATCTCGCGCGCCAGTCGCCAGGCGGTGTTCCCGGCCCGTTTCCAGCTGGTCGCGGCGATGAACCCCTGCCCATGCGGTTACCTCGGCCATCCGGCCAAGCGCTGCCGCTGCAGCAATGAGCAGATTCAGCGCTATCGCGGTAAAATCTCTGGCCCCTTGCTCGACCGTATCGACCTGACCATCGAGGTCCCTAGCCTGAGCCCGGGTGAGTTGGACACCAGCAGCGCCGGCGAGAGCAGCGCGGCGGTGAAGGCGCGGGTGCTGGCGGCGCGCGAACGGCAGCTGGCCCGGCAGGGCAAGGCCAATTATCTGTTGTCCGGCCGCGAACTCGACGAGGTGGCGGCAATCGAAGCCCAGGCGCGCGAGGTACTGGTGCAGATCGCCGAGAAGCTTGGCCTGTCGGCGCGCAGTTACCATCGTTTATTGCGGGTTTCCCGCACGGTGGCCGATATGGAAGACAGCCCGTGCGTAAAGCGCGAGCATGTGCTGCAGGCGGTGCCGTTCCGGCGCGCCATGCAGGACGGTATTTCCTGATAATAAGATTCTGTTGACTTGAGGGCGGGCCAGCCGGTCTGCCGAGGGCGTTAAAGCGTTATTTCTGATGAGCAATCGCGATTACAAGAACACCCGTTCCAGCCGTTCCCGAGGGGCCTCCAGCAAAAGCGGCGGTGGCGGCGGGATGATGGCCGGTGTGCTGATCGGCCTGATCGTGGGGATCGGCGCCGCCGTGGGGCTGGCGATGTACCTGAACAAGTCGTCCACGCCGTTCGCCAATATGGAGAAGTTCGACCGCAAGGCCGACGCCAGCACGCCGGTCGTCAAGCCGGAAGTGCTCGAACCGGGCACCCGCATCACCGACCAGCCGCCGGTCCAGGCCAAGCAGGAGCAGACCCCGGCCCCGGCGGCGTTGCCGCCGGCCGAAGAGCTCAGCCCGCCGCCGGCCACGCCTGCGCCGACCCCGGCTCCTGCCGCGAAGCCGCAGCACGAACGCGCCAAGCCTGCCCAACCCGCCCAGCCGCAGGCGAAGACCGATGACAGCAGCCCCGATTTCGACTTCTACAAGATCCTGCCGGGCCAGGTCGACGCGGTGCCGGGCAACGGCAAACAGAACAAGTCCTCGGAACCTTCCGCGTCGGCACCAGCCAAAAAGACCTATCTCCAGCTGGGCGCGTTCCAGCACGAGAACGAAGCGGACAATCTGAAGGCCAAGCTCGCGCTGCTCGGCATCGAGGCCAAGATCCAGTCGGTCAACGTGCCCGACAAGGGGTTGGTGCATCGCGTGCGGGTCGGCCCGTTCGGCAGCGCCGCCGAGGCGGACCGGATGCGCAGCCAACTCAAGCAAAGCGGCATCGACGCGGCACCGGTCAGGTCCGACAACTGATACTTACCCCCCTCGAGGAACGACAAGAATGAAGAAGTGGCTGTTGATTGGACTGATGCTGGTCGCCGGCGTGGCGAATGCGGCGATCGTGCAGGGCAAGGACTACGTGCTGCTGGCCAAGTCACAGCCGGTGGCGGATGCGAAGAAGGTCGAAGTGCTCGAGTTCTTCTCATACACCTGTATCCACTGCTACAACCTCGAACCGGTACTGACGCCGTTCCTCGACAAACTGCCGGCCGACGTGGCGTTCAGCCGCGTCCAGGTGGTGTGGAACAAGCCGATGGAGGGTTTCGCCCGGCTGGTTGCGACCGAAGCCGCCACCGGCACCGCCGCCAAGCTGCATCGCCCGATCTTCGACGCGGTGATGAAGCAGCGCATCGATCTGTCCAAGCAGGACGTGCTGACCGACTGGCTGAAGAAGCAGCCGGGTGTCGACGCGGCCAAGTTCCTGCAGACCTACCAGTCGTTCGGGGTGAACTCGCAGGTGGCACGTCAGGCCAAGATGACCCGCGACTACGCGATCGAAGGCACGCCGACCATTGTGGTGGCCGGCAAGTACGCGACGCTGCCGGCCGAGCCGCAGCGCTTGGTCGAGGTGATCAACGAGCTGGTCGCCAAGGCGCGCACGGAGCTCAAGAAATAAGACTCGTGTAAGATTGGTGTCATGAAATAACGGCGGCATGCGATGCTGCCGTTATTTTTTGCCGTCACTAGAACTTCCGGGGGTCTATCCGTGGACATATTGTTGTACGCCAAGGCGCTGCTGCTCGGCATCGTTGAAGGCATTACCGAATTCCTGCCGATTTCCAGCACCGGTCACCTGATCGTGGTCGGAGACCTGCTCAACTTCCACAGCAACGGCAAGGTGTTCGAGGTGGTGATCCAGCTCGGCGCGGTGCTGGCGGTGCTGTTCGAGTACCGGGTCCGCTTCCTGCGGGTGGCGCGTGGGCTGGGCCGCGACGCTGCGGCCAACCGCTTCGTGGCCAACCTGGCGATCGCCTTCCTGCCGGCGGCGATCGTCGGCATGCTGTTCATCAAGGCGATCAAGGCGCACTTCTTCAACGCGGTCAGCGTGGCGGCGGCGTTGGTGATCGGCGGGCTGGTGATCCTGCTGATCGAGCGTCACCAGAAGCGGGTGACGCCACGCGTCACCTCGGTCGACGCGATGAGCTGGCGCGACGCGCTGGCGGTCGGCCTGGCGCAGGTGTTGGCGCTGATGCCGGGCACTTCGCGTTCCGGCTCGACGATCATGGGCGGCATGGCCTTCGGCCTGAGCCGCCAGGTGGCGACCGAGTTCTCGTTCTTCCTGGCGGTGCCGGTGATGTTCGCCGCGACCTTCTACGACATCTACAAGCACTACGCGCTATTCAGCGCCGCCGACATCCCGGTGATCGCAATCGGTTTCGTCGCGGCCTTCTTCAGCGGCCTGGTCGCGGTACGCAGCCTGTTGCGCTTCGTGTCCGGCCACAACTACGTGCCGTTTGCCTGGTACCGGATCGGCTTCGGCCTGTTCATCCTGCTGACGTGGAAGATGGGCTGGGTCGACTGGGCGGCCTGACCGCTATCCGAGCCGCCGGGCGATTTATCACTAATTTTCATTAAGCCTTGACGAATGATACACACCCGGTTATAGTTCGTTTCCTCAGACGCGGGGTGGAGCAGTCTGGTAGCTCGTCGGGCTCATAACCCGAAGGTCGTAGGTTCAAATCCTGCCCCCGCAACCAAGTTTTACAGCGTGCTGCTTGCGACAGCGGCACGTTTCAGCAGCAAAGTTGTCCAACCAGAACAGTCGCGGGGTGGAGCAGTCTGGTAGCTCGTCGGGCTCATAACCCGAAGGTCGTAGGTTCAAATCCTGCCCCCGCAACCA